>NZ_JBOHKS010000063.1:0-19066 GCF_050729195.1 Hypericibacter sp. | reverse complement strand
TAATCCAAATGAATTGGGGGCGACCATCCCACGGGTCCCACAAACGAAAGCTCCCCCTGTGCCGCGGCTGCGGCACGGGGGGAGCATGGCGGATCGAAACAGGCTCCGATCGATGTCAACGGCGAACTCAATCCTTCGCGTCGTTCGCCTTGTTCTCGATGTACTGGCCGGTGTTCTTCACGTCATGGCCGAATCCGGCGGTCGTGTTGCAGCCGGCGAGCGCAAGCACGGCGATCGTCAGCAAGAAAGCGGCCCAGGCTTTCCAGGCCGGCATCACGGTTTGTGTCGTCGCTGCAATCATGATCGGAACTCCTCTTCCTGACGGTCGAATAGAGCTTTTCGAATGCCCCGCGATCGCAGGATGAAACGGGGCCCGGAGGGCGGAGACGATTCAATCTCGTCACCAGAAAGAACGGGGTTGCCGAAATCCGGTTCCCGCTCCGCCTGCTCCTGCCGCCGGCCTAGACAACCGGCGGAGGTCCGCGGCCACGCACCAGATGCAGAATCAGCGTGGCCAGGAACAAGGCAATGAAGATGTAGAACAGCAGTTGGGCGAAACCGCCGAACACCGCGGCGACGCCGCTGAATCCGAACAGGGCTGCGACCAGCGAAACCAGCAAGAAAACCAATGCCCAATACAGCATGACGGCGTTCCTTCCTTCAGTTCACGAATGCCGAAAGCGATTTTGAGAACGGCGGTCTTTCCAGAAAGGTTCCCGGGCCAGGATCGGGCCGCGGCGCGACAGTTGGGTTCACCGGCTTGAAATCACTGCGGGAACCCGTCCGATGCGGCCTGCGTTCTTCTCCTATTGGACACGGACCGGATCGCGCGATTGTCGGGCGCAATCGGTTTGCGGCGGGCACCTCATTCAGCGGAAGGAAACATCCCCGTGCGATATGTTCTTTTGTGGCTCTTGGGCATTCCCATCCCCGTCCTGATTCTGATCTGGCTCTTTTTCGGGCATTGAACCCGCAAAGGCGCACGATATCGCTCTCTGCGCTCGTCTGTTTTTGACGCGCAATAGCGTCTAACGTGATCCCGTCAT
This sequence comes from Hypericibacter sp., assembly GCF_050729195.1. Taxonomy (NCBI): domain Bacteria; kingdom Pseudomonadati; phylum Pseudomonadota; class Alphaproteobacteria; order Rhodospirillales; family Dongiaceae; genus Hypericibacter; species Hypericibacter sp. Next base: position 18,020 of record NZ_JBOHKS010000063.1, on the reverse strand, counting down.
CGCGCGGGATCATGCCCATCATGCCCATCATGCCTTCTCCATCGCGGTTGCAGCCCGGATCCGAGGAAACCCCCTCCTCTGGCCGGGCCATCCTGTCCGGCCTCTGCGCCAGCCTCGTCGGGATCGGGCTGGCCCGTTTTGCCTATACGCCCTTGGTTCCCATCCTGATCGAACAGGGTTGGCTCTCCCCGACGCAGGCCGGTTATCTCGGCGCGGGCAATTTCACCGGCTATCTGATTGGCGCCATGATCGCGTCGCCCCTGGTGGAACGGTTCGGCGCGGTTCTGCCGCTGCGGGCGATGATGTTACTCGCCGTCGCTGCCTTCTTCGCCTGCGCCGAGCCGCTGTCCTTTTCCTGGCTCTTTTTCTGGCGCCTGGCGGCCGGCGTTTCCGGCGGCGTGCTGATGGTCCTGGCGGCGCCGGCCGTGCTGCCTCATCTGCCCGAACACCGGCGCGGCCTGGGCGCCGGAGCGATCTTCACCGGCGTCGGCCTGGGCATCGCCCTGTCGGGAACGCTGATTCCCCTCCTGTTGCAGGCCGGGCTCGTCGCCACCTGGTGCGGCCTCGGCGTCTTGTCCTTGATCCTGACAGGCATCGCCTGGTCCGGCTGGCCTCGGCAGCAGCGCCAGCCCCACGAACGCCCGTCGAAAGACTCCCTTCAGCCCAGCCGGATCGCCATCGTGATCCTCATCGTCTATGGGCTGGACGCCGTCGGTCTCGTCCCGCACATGATCTTCCTCGTCGACTTCGTCGCCCGGGGATTGGGGCGTGGGCTGCATGAAGGCGCCTTCGATTGGGTATTGCTGGGCCTGGGCGCCCTGGTCGGCCCGATCGGCGCCGGCTTTTTGGCGGACCGGGTGGGTTTCCGCGGCGCGATGCGCTTCGCGCTCCTGGTTCAGGGGGTGATCGTGGCCGCTACGACGCTCCTGGCCGACCCGATCATGGTCGCAATGTCGAGCTTCGTCATGGGTGCCTTCATTCCGGGCATCGTGCCCCCGGTGCTGGGCCGTCTGCGGGAGCTTCATGCCGGCGATCCCCAGCGCCAGCAACGAGCCTGGGCACGCGCGACGATCGCATTCGCGCTGATGCAAGCCGCCGCCGGCTACGGCTTCTCCTGGCTCTATTCCGTCAGCCTCGACTATCGCCTCCTCTTCGGCGGAGCGGCGGCGGCCCTGTTGCTGGGGTTCGTCCTCGATATCGCATTTGCACGCAGCCCTGCGTCCCGATAGCGCAGCGACCGCCCAGACGACGAAGACGGCACCCCAATCGCAGCATTTCTGTGCCATCGCCAACACATCCATTCGGGCAGCATGGCCGCATCGATACCGACTTTGTCGTTTAGAATGGCGATCGTGATGCTCGCAGTAACCAACCGCCGATGCTGGAGGCCCGAACGATGAAGGCCGTGGGATATCGCAAGAACCTTCCGGTCACGAGCGACGAGGCGCTTCTCGATCTGGACCTGGCGACGCCGACGCCCGGCCCCCGCGATCTGCTGGTCAGGGTCAAGGCGGTGTCGGTCAATCCGGTCGACGTGAAGCTGCGCGCCCAGACCGCGCCACCGCCGGGCACGGCGAAGATCCTGGGCTTCGACGCGGCCGGCATCGTCGAGACGATCGGTGCCGAAGTGACCTTGTTCCGGCCGGGCGATGTCGTCTTCTACGCCGGCTCGATTGCGCGGCCCGGCACCAATGCCGAGTTCCATCTGGTGGATGAGCGGATCGTCGGCCATAAACCCAAGATGCTTTCGTTCGCCGAGGCCGCGGCCCTGCCCCTGACGAGTGTCACGGCCTGGGAGTTGCTGTTCGACAGGTTGGGCATAAGGCCCGGGAAACAGCCCGATGCGGGACGGCTTCTGATCATCGGCGGCGCCGGTGGGGTGGGCTCGATGCTGATCCAGCTGGCGCGCCGCCTTACGGGACTGACCGTCATCGCCACCGCATCGCGCCCCGAGACGGCCGCCTGGTGCGTCGCGCTGGGCGCGCATCAGGTGATCGACCATCAAAAATCGCTGGCCGAGGAGTTGAAGCGGATCGGCCACGCGCAGGTCGATTTCGTCGCCAGCCTGACCAACACCGAACGCCACTTCCCCGCCATCGCCGACATCCTGAAGCCGCAAGGCCGGCTCGGTGTGATCGACGATCCCGCCACGCTCGACATCACCCCGCTCAAGCGCAAGAGCATCTCGGTTCATTGGGAGCTGATGTTCACCCGGTCGCTGTTCGAGACCGAGGACATGATCGGCCAGCATCGGCTGCTGGATGAGGTCTCGGGCCTGATCGATGCGGGCGTGATCCGCACGACCCTCAGCGACAATCTGGGGCGTATCGACGCAGCCAACCTGAAAAAGGCACATGCGCTGATTGAAAGCGGCAAGACGCGTGGCAAGATCGTCCTCGAGGGATTCTGAGGCATGACATTTCAGTTTCGTCATCGATTCAACGACAAGGATTGACCGCCATGAAGATCGATCTCACCGGCAAGACCGCTTTGGTGACGGGCTCGACCGCCGGCATCGGGCATGCCATCGCCGAGGGCCTCGTTGAGGCCGGCGCCAAGGTCGTCATCAACGGCCGCAAGGAAGCGACGGTCGAAGCCGCCGTCGCCAGGCTCAAGGGCAAATATCCCGACGCGCGTGTCGTCGGCGCCGCCGCCGATGTGTCCACGGCGGCTGGTTGCACCAAGCTGGTCAAGGCCGTCAACCAGGTCGATATTCTGGTGAACAACGCCGGCATCTTCGAGGACAAGGACTTCTTCGAGATTCCGGACGAAGACTGGACCCGTTTCTTCGAGATCAATGTCATGTCGGGCGTCCGGCTTTCGCGCGCGCTGATGCCGGCGATGCTCAAACGCAATTGGGGCCGGATCGTCTTCATCTCCTCGGAATCCGCCCTTCACATCCCGAAGGAGATGATCCATTACGGCTTCACCAAGACTGCCCAGCTCGCGATCTCGCGGGGTTTGGCCGAGCTCACCTCCGGCACCGGCGTTACCGTCAATTCGGTCCTGCCGGGCCCGACGCGTTCCGAAGGCGTCGAGGATTTCCTCCAGGCCGACGCGAAGCAAAGCGGGCTTTCACCGGACGAGATGGCATCGCGCTTCGTCAAGGAACATCGCTCGACCTCGTTGCTCCAGCGCTTCACCTCGGTTGAAGAAGTCGCCAACATGGTCGTCTATGCCTGCTCGCTGCAGGCCTCGGCCACCAACGGCGCCGCCCTTCGCGTCGAAGGCGGCATCGTGCGGACGATCGCGTGATCTAGCCGGCGCCGGTTTCCGCCGGCAGACCATAAACACTCTGAGGTTCCGCGATGTCACGCAGGCGGTGAATGCCGAGCGGCGTGAGCTGCCCTTTCGTGTAGCCGGAAAATGTTCCTGAGATCACGACGCGCCGGCGCAATTGCTTGCTCAGATCCTGGAGCCGGCTGGCCTGGTTGACCGCAGCACCGATCACGGTGAAATCGAGACGCCGCGGCGCGCCGATGTTGCCATAGGCGACCTCGCCGAAATGGAGCGACAGGCCGAATTCCAACGGCCAGAGGCCCTTTTCGACGCGGGTGCGATTGACCTCGTCCACCCGGCGGCAGGCGCCTTCGGCCGCGGCCAGCGCCGCTTCGCAGGCCGCGCGTCCGCTGCGCTCTGGTCCGATCGGAAAGATCGCCAGGATGGCATCGCCGATGAATTTCAGGACCTCGCCCTCATGCTCGTGGATCGGCGTCACCATCGCCTCGAGCCAGGCATTCAGCCCCTTGAGGACATCCTTGATGGCCGAGCTTTCCGAGCGCCGCGTGAAGCCGCGCAGGTCGGCGAGCCAGATCGCCGCTTCGATCGTCTCGACATCGCCGCGTTCGACATGGCCCTCGATGATCCGTCGCCCCGTGTGGGGACCGACATAGACGTCGAGCAGATCGACCGCGATCTGGCGCAGAACCTGGCGTTCCGCATAGGGGCTGAAGAGATCCGTCGCGAGCTCGATCTGCCTTAGCTCCTCCTCGCCGAACCCGCTCGGTGACGGCGTCGAATAAGCGATGACGGCCGAGCGCGTCTTGTCGATGAAGGGCATCGGGAACATCGCATAGTCCGTCGCCCCCGTTTGCCGGAGCTCTTCCAGCACCGGCATCGGCTGTTCGCTGTCGAGGCGCTGGCGAAACGGCCTGTCGGTCTCGTCCACGATCCGCATCGGGCTGTTCTGATAGCTCGCCGACTGGACCACCCCCGCTCGCGGTACGCTGGTGTGCCGAACGGCATCGTCCTCCCAGGTATATCTCATGCCGCCAATCTCGGGATCGAGACCCTCGAGCCCGAGTGAGGCGCGGTTGATGACGGAACCGCGCCGCCGCAGCTCGAGGCAGAAGGCTTCAAACAGCGCGCCCAGATCGCGCTGCGCCTTCGCGGCGCCAGACAGCCAAAGTCCGAGATCGTCGATCTTCATTGCCGGGATGCCCTTTCTCGCGATACCGCCCGCCCCATCACGAACATGTCATCCACTATCGATGGCTGTCCGATCATCCGGCAACCCCTTGTCTGATCTCGTTTATCGCGTTGCAGCAAAATCATCATTCCGTCTCTGTCCTGGGCGCAGACTGTCACACAGTCGTCATGGACACCATGCGATGTTCCGCCGGGCCTCGCATTGCGTTGCCCCAAGACCTGTTGCAGGATGATGACAGTTTCATTACGCGCCACGAGCCCGGCGCGAAGCCTTCGCTGATGTCGGACGATCTGCCCACACGAGGACGAGTTGCGAGGAGTCGGGAAGTTCCCCGCGCAACCCGGCCTTGGCGACGACGCTCGGCGGGGTGCTGACTTTGGGCTTTCGATCATGGAGATAAAAATGATGCGTAAGTGGATGCAAGGGATGGCGTTGGTTTCGCTGTCTGTGCTGGCGGCGACGGCGTTCGTGCGTATGGCCTCGGCCGGATCGATGGAGGATCTGGTCGCGGCCGCGAAGAAGGAAGGTCAGTTGACCGTGATCGCGCTGCCGCATGATTGGTGCGGCTATGGCGATGTCATCGAAGGCTTCAAGAAGAAGTACGGCCTGACCGTCAACGAGCTCAACCCGGATGCGGGCTCGGGCGACGAGATCGAGGCGATCAAGGCGAACAAGGGCAATACCGGTCCCCAGGCGCCGGACGTCATCGACGTCGGCTTGTCGTTCGGTCCGCAGGCGAAGAAGGACGGCCTCCTCCAGGCCTATAAGGTTTCGACCTGGAACACGATCCCCGACAGCGCCAAGGATGCCGAAGGCTTCTGGTACGGCGACTATTACGGCGTGCTCGCTTTCGAAGTGAACACCGACATCATCAAGAAGTCGCCGACCGACTGGAAGGATCTTCTTTCCAAGGATTATGCCAACGCCATCGCGCTCGCGGGCGATCCGCGCGCCTCGAACCAGGCGATCCAGGGCGTCTACGCCGCGGGTCTCGCCATGGCGGGCGGCAATGCCGGCAAGGCGGCCGAAGCCGGACTGAAGTTCTTCGGCGATCTGAACAAGGCCGGGAATTTCGTGCCGACGATCGGCAAGGCGGGCACGCTCGCCCAGGGTGCCACGCCGATCATCATCCGCTGGGACTATAACGCGCTGGCCGATCGCGACACCTTGAAGGGCAACCCCGCCATCGACGTGGTGGTGCCGAAGACCGGTGTGGTCGCCGGCGTCTATATCCAGGCGATCAGCGCTTACGCCCCGCATCCGAATGCCGCCAAGCTCTGGATGGAGTATCTCTATTCCGACGAAGGGCAGCTCGGCTGGCTCAAGGGCTATTGCCATCCGATCCGCTTCAACGACCTGGCCGCGAACAAGAAGATCCCGGCCGATCTGCTGAAGGCGCTCCCGCCGGCCGACTCCTACGCCAAGGCCGTGTTCCCGACCTTGGATGAGCAGGCCAAGGCCAAAGAGACGATCACCAAGCAGTGGGATACCGTCGTCGGCGCGAACGTCCAGTAAGCGCTGAGCCATGCGGGCCGCATCGAACACCCCGGGTTCGGGATGCCGATGCGGCCCGTTTCGTTTGCGCAGACGCCCGATTTCGCCTCGTCTTATTTTCCCAGCCGGTCAGGGGACCGGTTCGCAGTGCGCCTTCCGATCGCCGATCCATTTTTCCGCATGACTCACGCCCCGTCGCGCCATTTTCATTTGCGAAAATGGTATTTTCGGTGTCGAATTCGGCCCCGAGGCGGATCCCGGTCTTCTCGATCCGGTGCCCGCCCGCAGAGGCCAAACGTCATCGCAACGTCAAACCACGGTCGCCGGGGATGAAGATCATCGCGGCGAACCGGCAACCGGTAGGAGCGACCATGTCGGCGAATGCAGGATCGAAACATATGCCAACACGCTGTTGGCTCAGAACATTGGGATTGGTTTCCGCGACCGCATTAGGAGTGTCGGTTCTCGCCGGCCTCGCCTCCGCGGAATCGATGGATGACCTCGTCGCCGGCGCCAAGAAGGAAGGCGCCCTCACCATCATCGCCGTGCCGCATGACTGGTGCGGCTATGGCGTGGTGATCGACAAGTTCAAGGCGAAGTATCCCTTCCTCAAGCTCAACGAGCTCAATCCGGACGGCGGCTCGGGCGACGAGATCGAGGCGATCAAGGCCAACAAGGGCAATACCGGCCCGCAGGCGCCCGACGTGATCGATGTCGGCCTGTCCTTCGGCCCCTCGGCCAAGGCGGAAGGCCTGCTGCTGCCCTACAAGGTCTCGACCTGGGCCAGCATTCCCGAGCATCAGAAGGATGCCGACGGCTACTGGTATGGCGACTATTACGGCGTGCTCGCCTTCGAGATCAACGCGGACATCGTCAAGAAGATGCCTTCGGACTGGGCGGATCTCCTCTCGGCGGACTACAAGAACCAGGTGGCCCTCAGCGGCGATCCCCGGACCTCGAACGAATCGATCCAGAGCATCTTCGCGGCGGGTCTCTCCTCTTCCGGCGGCAAGGTCGACGAGGCCGCGAATGCCGGCCTGAGATATTTCGCCGACCTCTACAAGAAGGGCAACTTCGTCCCCGTCGGCGGCGGAGCGGCCTCGATCGCCCAGGGCACCACCCCGATCGTCATTCGCTGGGACTACCTGGCGCTGGCCGATCGCGACACGCTCAAGGGCAATCCCAAGATCGAGATCGTCGTGCCGAAGACCGGTGTTGTCGCCGGCGTCTATGTGCAGGCCATCAGCGCCTATGCGCCCCATCCGAACGCCGCCAAGCTCTGGATGGAGCATCTCTATTCCGACGAGAGCCAGCTCGACTGGCTCAATGCTTATTGCCACCCGATCCGCTTCCAGGACCTGGTCGACAAAAAGAAGGTCCCGGCGGATGTGCTGGCAAAGCTGCCGCCGGCCGAGAATTACGAGAAGGCTCTGTTCCCGACGCTCGAGCAGCAGGGGGCTTCGAAAGAGATCATCACCAAGCAATGGGACAGCATCGTTGGTGCGAATGTCCAATAATCTGTTACTCTGACGGTTGAATACTCGATCGGGCCCGCGCCGCTTCCGCATGCGGCGCGGGTCTCCGATCCGGACTGACACTCATGCATTTCCCTGAACCTCGCTGGCGAGGAAAGGGTTCGTCCAGCAGGCCCCATGGCGCAGCAAACACAAGTTGAGCCCACTCGCGCAGTCGCGCGGCTTCGTCTTGGTCAAACAGGATGGGCGCTGATCGGCGTCACCCCGTTCCTGATCTTCGCCCTCATGTTCCTGATTCTCCCGACCATGTATCTGATCGTCGGTGCCTTCAGGGATGCCGACGGCAACTTCACTTTCAACAACCTGATCGATCTGTTCCAGCCCTCCATCGTCAGCGCCTACTGGATCAGCATCAAGGTCAGCCTCGCCTCGGCGCTCGGCGGTGCCGTCATCGGCTTCTTCCTCGCCTATGCCGGCGTCATGGGTGGCCTCCCGAACTGGCTGCGCCCGACCCTCATGACCTTCTGCGGCGTGGCGTCGAACTTCGCCGGCCTGCCACTGGCTTTCGCCTTCCTGGCGACACTGGGCCGCACTGGCCTCGTCACCGTGCTGCTGATCAAATATTTCGACTTCAATATCTACAGCACCGGTTTCAACCTGCTGAGCTTCTGGGGCCTGGCCCTCACCTATCTCTATTTCCAGATCCCGCTCATGGTACTGATCCTGGCGCCGGCCCTGGACGGGCTGAAGCGCGAATGGCGCGAAGCCTCCCAGATCCTGGGCGCCAACTCGTTCCATTATTGGCGCTACGTCGCCCTGCCCGTGCTCTGGCCCAGCCTGCTCGGCACCACCATCCTGCTGTTCGCCAATGCCTTCGGCGCCATCGCCACGGCCTATGGCCTGACCGGCAGCTCGCTCAACATCGTGACCATCCTGCTCTATGCGCAGATCCGCGGCGACGTGCTGCATAACCAGAATCTGGGCTATGCGCTGGCGCTCGGCATGATCCTCATCACCGGCTTCTCGAACGCCGCCTATATCTGGCTTCGGGGCCGCAGCGAACGGTGGATGCGATGAAGCAGTCCCGCTTCGGGCCATGGCTCGCCATCGCCATCGGCGCCCTCTACTTCATCGTTCCGCTGATCGCGACCTTCGAGTTTTCCCTGCGCCTGCGCCGGGGCGAATACAGCTTCGATGCCTATGCGATCGTGCTGGGCGACCCGCGCTTTCAGGAGAGCTTTCTCTATTCGACGGCTCAGGCGGTGGCGACGATCATCGTCGGCGCCCTGCTGATCGTGCCGACCGCCTACTTCATCCGCCTTCGCCTGCCGAAGCTCCGGCCGGTCGTCGAGTTCATCACCCTGCTGCCGCTGGTGATCCCGGCCATCGTCATCGTGTTCGGCTATCTGCGGCTCTATAACAGCTCCTCCTGGATCCCGCTCACGGCGACGACGCGCAGCAGCGATCTCCTCCTGACCTTCAGCTATGTGGTCCTGGCCCTGCCCTATATGTACCGGGCGGTCGATACCGGATTGCGGGCGATCGACGTGCGCACCCTGACGGAGGCGGCCGAGAATCTGGGCGCCAGCTGGATCACCATCATGTTCAAGGTCATCTTCCCCAATGTGAAAGTGGCGATCTTGAGTGGCGCCTTCCTGACCTTCGCCATCGTTATCGGTGAATTCACCATGGCGAGCCTCCTGGACCGCCCCGCCTTTGGCCCCTATCTGCAGCTCATCGGCGCCAATCGCGCCTACGAGCCCTCGGCCCTGGCGATCATCGCTTTCATCGTGACCTGGGCCTGCATGGGCCTGATCAATCTTTTCGGACGGGGACCGCGGACGGCCAAGCGCTGACGCGGAATCCCGACCTCAACGGAGACGAGAATGGCGTTTCTCGAGATCAGCAATCTGCACAAGGCCTATGGGGCCAACAACGTCGTCGAGAACTTCAATCTCGCCGTCGACCAGGGCGAGTTCGTGTCGTTCCTGGGGCCCAGCGGCTGCGGCAAGACCACGACCCTGCGGATGGTCGCCGGGTTCGAGATCCCGAGTGGCGGCAAGATCGTCATCAACGGCAAGGAAGTGACGAACCTGCGGCCGAACCAACGCAATGTCGGCATGGTGTTCCAGGCCTACGCGCTGTTCCCGAACATGACGGTCGCCGAGAATGTCGCCTTCGGCCTCAAGGTTGCCAAGCGGCCGGCGACGGAGATCAAGGACCGCGTCGCCGAGATGCTGGCCCTGATCAAGCTGCCGCAGATGGGCGCCCGCTATCCCTACCAGCTTTCGGGCGGGCAGCAGCAGCGTGTGGCGCTGGCGCGCGCGCTCGCCATCAAGCCGCAGGTGCTGCTGCTGGATGAGCCGCTCTCCGCGCTCGATGCCAAGATCCGCGTGTCGCTGCGCGAGGAGATCCGCAATGTGCAGCGCAAGCTCGGCATCACCACGATCTATGTGACCCACGACCAGGAGGAAGCGCTCTCCATGTCGGACCGCATCGTGGTCATGAGCGAGGGCCGCATGGAGCAGGTCGGCGCGCCGTTCGAAATCTACAATTACCCGCGTACCCGCTTCGTCGCCTCCTTCGTCGGGACGCTGAACATCCTGCGCGGCAAGGTCATTGACGGTGGCACCGGACGGATCGAGGTGGACGGGCAGCAGATCGCCACCGCGAAACCCATCCCCGCCTCGCAAGCCGGCCAGATCCGCTCGGTGGCCTTGCGCCCGGAGGCCGTGACGCTGAGCGCCGGTTCCGGGAGCGCCGGCAATCAGATGCGCGGCACGATCGAGGAAGTCCATTTCCTGGGCTCGGTCGTCCGCATCCGCGTCCGCTTCAAGGAACAGGCGATCTCGCTCGACACCTTCAACAATCCGGGTGCTCCGCCGCCCGAGCGCGGCCAGCTGGTCACGGTGCAGTTCGCCCGCGAAGACCTGCTGGTGCTCGAAGGCACCGAGCCCGCCTGAGCGACCGCTACTGGTAGCAGATGCCGCGTTTGACCAGGCCCTGGGCCGCTTGTTCCGACCAGGCCTGGAAGGCCTCCTGTACGTCGCCCCAGGAGTTCAGCGTATTGGTGCCGATCTGATTGCCGCCGCCGCGCCTGTCCGCGGCTTCCCACAGCAGCGTGCCCGTCGTCGGCCTACCGGTGGCGTCCGTCGCATAGCTCTCCGCGGTCGCGGTCCCGGCGAAGGCACCGATGCCATCGTCGAAGGCGAAGGCCGTCAGCGAGTTGAGGACATGCGCCTGCGGGACGTAAGTCGAAATCGTGTTGGCGAGCGGATCGGATTGCTCGGCGTCGACCAGCGCCACGCGGATCTTGATCGCACCCGGAGTCGGGATATTCACCATCTGGCAATGCGTCGAGAGCTTCTCGTAGAGATTGCCATAGAAGTCGTTCGCCAGGGCCTGGCGCTTTTCCGCCGGCACGCGATCGAGCGTCGAGTTCGGCGTCGTCCAGATCATGACCGGTTCGAGAATGACCTTGTTGTAGCCGGTCTGTTTGACGGCGGTGTTGTTGTAGACATAGGCGTACTCGCCGGGCCCCCCGCGCTTCAGCAGATCGGGCTTCGGCAGGAAGCCCGGCGCCAACTTGAGATCGGCGGTCTCCCTCGTCGTCGAGCAAGCGGCCATCAACAAGGCCAAGCCCATCGCCACGATCACTGCACGGCCACAACTTCTCATTCTGCTTCTAATATCGGCCTCCTCGCTTGATCCCTTGCGAGGTGTCCTGGATTTGGATGATCGGTTGGCATGCCTATCCTGGGCAGACGTCGATGCTTACGGGATTCTCCCCCATCACGAAGGATCGAACATCCGAAGCTTCTGCATCGTGCTGAACAGGAAGGCGGTCGTTACGCCGAACATCATCATGCCGTTGAGCGCTTCGAGCGCACCCAGCATCTGCCACCGCGCCTCGAGATAAACGTCCGCGTGGCCGTAGCTCGTCATCGAGCTGATCGAGTAGAGCATGGCCGCCTTGCTGTCCGGCATGGCGCCCAACATGAGATAGGCCAGGGCCCACACGACCCCTTCGAGGCCGTGCAGGATCGTCGCCAGTATCACCGTGATTCCCATGACGACCACGAACCACGGGAGGAAGCGATGGCGCCCCGAGGCACGACCCAGGACGGTGACAACTTTCCTGTCGATCAACATCAGACCGACCATATGAATGGCGACGACGATCAGGATCAGAGGCACCGCCCAAAGCCAATCCGAGCTCCAGCTGCCGGCGTCGCCGATATCCATCTCACCGGCTCAGGGTTGGATAGGTCGGGACATGGCACCATCCCGTCATTCCGCGGCCGCCGCCGCCCGTGCCACTTCTGCCTTATCGGGAACCTTCAGGCCGACGCGGCGATAAACGCCCGGCGCCACACCGGTCCAGCGCTTGAAGGCCCGCGTGAAATTGGCGGGGTCGGAATAGCCCAGCTCCAAGCCGACATCGATGAGGCTATGACTGGGACTGCGCATCAGCTCGAGTGCCAGCTCGAGGCGCCCCTGATCCAGAAGAGTCGAGAAGCTGAGGCCGAGCGCGCCCAACTCCCGCTGAAGGGTTCGCGCTGGCAAACCGCTCAGGCGCGTCAGCAGCGAAAGATCGAGCGGCCCCGCCGGCAGGAGCGACTTCACCAGGCATCTGAGAGAATGGACGAACTCGGAGGGATGATGCGGCGAAGGGGTGTTGTGGAAGCCCGGAAGAGACTCGCCTTGCGCCTCGGCGCGCTGCAGAAGCGGTCGTGCCAGGAGCTGCCGGGGGAACGCCAAGGCGGTCATCGACGCGTTCCAGGTGATGGGGCAGCCAAAGGCCCGGTTCAGATCCTGTTGATTCCGCTGCGGCGGACCCTCGAGAAGAATTTCATCGGGCATCCATGCTTTGCCGGTGGCCAGTCGAACAAGATCGCGCATGAGCAACAGGGAGAACAGATTGGAGTGCTGCCGACCGACCACGACGCTCGGCGTCAATCCATAGCACCAGAGAACGTTCGGCCCGGCGCGCATCAACCACATCCGCGCACCGAGAATATGATCGCCCACATGGCTGTCGGCCCGGTTGATGGCTTCGCCGAGTGTCGCCGCCGCGCAGACATAGCGGCCATGGTGGCCCAACGCCCCCAGACCCGACCGCTCCGCCAGATGGAGCCCGAGATAGGCATCGCCGGTTGCCTTGGAAATTTCCTCCTCGACCATCAACGCTTCACGCAGCGGCACGAAAGAGTCGTCCCGATCCAGGCGAACGTCAGGCATGCCGAATTGGGCGCGAAGCTCGTCGAACTTCAGGTCCGTGCCCTTGAGGCATTCGGCCAAGCATTCGAGAGTGCGCGCCTGAACAATCGGAATGGGGCCCTTGGCGCCGGCCCGATGGGCGTGCGCCACGGCCCGCACCGGATGCGGGGTCCGTTGGTGACTTTCGAGTTCGCAATTTCGACGTGAGGGCCTGCTTCCCGCCAGGCCTTCGCGCCGATTGTTGTTCGACGGCAAGACGCAATCTCCCCGGAACAGTCACGATGCCATTCAACAACCGTCGGCGACCAAAGTGAGCGGCTCGGGAGCGCCTCGCCCCAGAGCCCCATCTCTATCGGGCCTGTTCGTTATAGAGCAGCCTTCCCGCCACGCTGCCCGTGACGGCATCCAAGGTTCGTTCCTGTGCTGTGACTGCGATCACCAGCACGACACCACGCCGCTGTGTCACGTAGGAATATAGAGATATTCCGATGCTTTGTCGTCGCCTTCGTCGAGCTTAGGAGAGCTCGACGAAGAGATTTCATGAAACTCGCCGGCTTGCGTTCAGTCACGCCAGAGAAACTAGGTAATAGTACCGAGGGTCACTCTAGAAGCATTACAGTCTTACCGATGGCTGGCGGAGCGACCAGGCGAGCGCTCTGGCGCCAAATGACAAGACCCCCGTCGACCTCTCATAGATAGATACACGGCAATCAACGAGCTGGCGGCTTGGGAGCCTGGACGCATGACCTTGACGATGCGACTGGCTGCGCTGGTCATTGGTCTCGCGTTCAGTGCCGCCGCCATCCCGGCCCGCGCCGAGGAGCCTGCCAGCGATCAATGGCAGTTCAGTGTCGCGCCTTACCTTTGGGCGACCTCCATGGATGGCGATTTCACCGTCAGAGGTCACAAGGCGGAAGTAAACGAGAGCTTCCTGGATATTCTACAGGATACGAACTCGATCATCGGGTTCGAAGGGCATGGTGAGGCGCACAAGGGAGACTGGGGCCTCTATCTGGATGGCGTTTACCTGCGCCTGGGCGCCAGGACGAACCCCGTCGAGGCCATCAACATCGACACGACTTTCGAGGCGAGCATTCTCGAAGGTGGCGTTCTCTACCGCATTGGCAATTGGGATCTCGGAAACACCATCGACGCCTTCGGCGGCGGTGCGACGAGACTTACCCTCGAGACCTATGCCGGTGCTCGCTATACAAGTCTGACGCTCTCAAACAACATCAGCGCTGGCGGCTTCAAGCGGGACGACAGCGGCGACAAAGCCTGGGTCGATCCGCTGTTCGGCGCCCGAGCCACCCTCAATCTTACCGAGCACCTTCAGTTCATTGTCGGCGGCGACGTCGGTGGTTTCGGGGTCGGATCGGAAATAACCTGGTCGGCGATCGGCCTGATCGGATACAGCTACAAGCTGTTTGGGTTGGATGCGACCACAGCCGCCGGATACAAAGCGCTCTACCAGGACTACAAAGATGGCAGCGGCACCCATGAATTCCAATGGGATATGACGGTCCACGGTCCGATTGTCGGAACCATCATCCGTTTCTGACAGGATTCAGGCGCGATACAACACTGGCTCATGCTCTGCGAGGCGTCTGTCTGAACCACAGGTGATACGGGGGGTGTCGCCATGATTGCCTTCAAAAGAAACTTCAGCTTTATCGGTCCGGCGCTATTGAGTGCTGCTTGTGTGATCCTGGCACTCGCGGCGACGCCTGTGGTTGCGCAAGAAACCACCGGCGAGCCGGGGTCCCCCAGTGCAACGACGACGATCGATGGGCGGTATATACCGCCCCCGCCCCAACCCTTCGGCGGCTCCATCGGCCTCGATGCCAAGGACTCCACGCCCGCCTGGCCCGCGAGAGTGGTGCCGCCCAAGGGCGCACCCAACATCCTCCTGATCATGACGGACGATGCCGGTTATGGCGTCTCCGGCACGTTCGGCGGCGTCATCCCGACGCCGGCACTGGACCGCATCGCCAGCATGGGCCTGCGTTACACCCAATTCCACTCCACCGCGCTTTGCTCGCCGACGCGAGCGGCACTGATCACGGGGCGCAACCATCACTCCGTCGGCTTCGGGGTGATATCCGAGCAGGCGACCGGCTATCCGGGCTATGATTCGGTGATCGGGGTGGACAACGCCACGATCGGCGAGATCCTCAAGGAAAACGGTTACGCCACGTCCTGGTTCGGCAAGAACCACAACACGCCAGCCTATCAATACAGCGTCGCTGGCCCGTTCGACCAATGGCCGACCGGCATGGGCTTCGATTACTTCTACGGGTTCATGGGCGGCGACACTAGCCAGTGGCAGCCCTTCCTCTTCCAGAACACCACGCCAATCTTCCCGTGGATCGGCAAACCCGGTTACAACCTCACGACCGACATGGCCGACGAGGCAATCGACCATATCAAGAAGTTGAACGCGGCGGCGCCCGACCAGCCCTTCTTCGTCTATTACGTGCCGGGCGGAACCCACGCGCCGCACCAACCGACGCCGGAGTGGATCAAGAAGATCGGCGACATGCATCTGTTCGACAAGGGCTGGAATGCGCTGCGCGACCAGATTTTCGCCAACCAGAAGCAGCTTGGCGTGATCCCCGCCAACACGCAATTGACCCCCTGGCCGGACGACTTGCCGAAATGGGACACGCTCGATGCCGACAGCAAGAAACTCTTCACCCGTCAGGCCGACGTGTTTGCCGCCTATGTCGCCTACACGGACCATGAGATCGGCCGCGTCATCCAGGCTGTCGACGATCTGGGCAAACTCGACAACACCCTGATTATCTATATCGAGGGCGACAACGGAACGAGTGCTGAAGGGAGCGCGCTGGGGACCCCGAGCGAAGTGATCACCATCCAGGGCATCAATATTCCGGTCGCCGACCAGTTGAAGTTCTATGACGTCTGGGGTTCCGATAAGACCTATCCGCACATGTCGGTGGCCTGGTCATGGGCCTTCGATACGCCGTTCAAATGGACCAAGCAGATCGCGTCGCATTTCGGCGGTACGCGGCAGGGCATGGCGATGGCCTGGCCCGATCGCATCAAGGACGCCGGCGGCATCCGCACTCAGTTCCATCATGTGATCGATGTAGTCCCGACCATTCTGGAAGCCACCGGCATCACGGCACCGCGGATGGTCAATGGCATCGCGCAGAAGCCGATCGAAGGCGTCAGCATGGCCTATACCTGGGACAAGGCGAACGCCAATACACCGTCTACTCGCACCACGCAATATTTCGAGATGTTCGGCAACCGCGCCATCTATCACGACGGCTGGATCGCCTCGACCACCCCGCCCCAGCCGCCATGGCTGATGGGCAAGGCGGCCATGCCCGATGTGGTCAATGGTTACAACTGGGAACTCTATAACCTGAACGAGGACTACTCCCAGGCGAACGACCTCGCGGCCAAGATGCCGGACAAGCTGAAGGAGATGCAGGAACTCTTCCTCGTCGAGGCGGCCCAGCATCAGGTCCTTCCGCTCGATAACTCGATTCTCGAGCGCATTCTCGCGCCGAGACCGAGCGCGACCGCTGGGCGCAGCATTTTCACCTATGCCGGCAAGCTAAGCGGCATCCCCACGAGCGACGCACCGAGCATCCTCAACAAATCCTATACCATCACGGCCGATGTCGAGATTCCGCAGGGTGGCGGCGACGGGATGTTGGTCACCACCGGCGGCCGCTTCGGCGGCTATGGGCTGTATCTGCTAAAAGGCAAACCGGTCTTCCTCTACAATTTCGTGGACATGGCGCGGTTCCGCTGGGAAGGTCAGGACGCGCTCGCGCCGGGCAAGCACACCATCGTCTTCGATTTCAAGTCCGACGGGCCGGGGTTCGGCAAGGGTGGCCGCGGCGTTCTCAGCGTTGATGGCAAGCAAGTCGCCGATCAGAATATCCCGCATACCATCCCGATCATCATGCCGTGGGACGAAACCTTTGACGTTGGCGTCGATACGCGCACGCCCGTCGACGATGACGATTATCAGATCCCCTTCGCCTTCGACGGGACGATTGACAAGTTGACGGTGCAGCTGAATTGAACTGATGCTGTCCGGTGCATTCAGTTCGCAAGCACAGGGAGTGCATCGCACTCCCTGTGCCTGAAACTCCAGCAGCGCCGCGTCGGGGTCCCTGATATCCTGTCACCATGACCTTGAGCTCGCACGGCGCCGCCTTCGCCGCAGTCATCGTCTCTGCGCTTTGCTTCCTGTCGCCGCCGGCTGCAAGAGCGCAGACGGATGCCCCGGCAAGCTTCGTCGGCGAGAAGGTCTGCACAAGTTGCCATGCGTCGGAGGCCGCGCTGTGGCAGCAATCGCACCATGAAAAGGCAATGGCCATTGCCGACGAAACCTCGGTGCTGGGCGATTTCAACAACGCGACGCTGACCCACTACGGCGTCGCCAGCACCTTCTATAAAAAGGACGGCAAGTTCCACGTTCGCACGGATGGCCCCGACGGGACCCTCCAGGATTACGAGATCGCCTATACCTTTGGCGTCTACCCGCTCCAGCAATATCTCATCGCCTTTCCCGGCGGCCGCTATCAGGCGCTTGGTATTGCCTGGGACAGCAGGCCTTTGGAGCAAGGGGGTCAGCGCTGGTTTCACCTCTACCCCGATCAGGAGATCAAGGCCGGCGATCCGCTTCATTGGACCGGGATGAGCCAGACCTGGAACTATATGTGCGCGGATTGCCACTCGACGGATTTGCGCAAGAACTTCGACCTGACCA
Source organism: Hypericibacter sp. (assembly GCF_050729195.1). NCBI lineage: Bacteria > Pseudomonadati > Pseudomonadota > Alphaproteobacteria > Rhodospirillales > Dongiaceae > Hypericibacter > Hypericibacter sp. Next base: position 646 of record NZ_JBOHKS010000063.1, on the reverse strand, counting down.
CCAATAGCTACAAAACCAGTTGGGCCGATATCAACGTCGCCTGCGAAGCCTGCCACGGGCCCGGATCGCGCCATGTCGCCTGGGCCGAGGCGAAAGCATCAGGAGCAACGGCGGATGCGGACTATGGGGATCTGAAAGGACTGCTGGTTCCCTTGCGCGACCAGGGTGGCGGCCATTGGGAGGTCAATGCGGATACCGGCATGCCAGTGCGATCGGGGCCGCCGACCCTCAGCATGCAGATCGACACCTGTGCCCGCTGCCACTCCCGCCGGTACGAGATCGCGCCACAGTTCTCCTACGGGCAACCCCTTCTGGATAGCGAGCAGCCTTCCCTCCTCACCGCCGACCTCTATCATTCGGACGGCCAGATCCTCGGCGAAGTCTATGAGTATGGTTCCTTCCTTCAGAGCTTGATGGGCCAGAAGGGAGTCCTTTGCTCGGACTGCCATGATCCGCACAGCCTGCAGCTGCGTGCACCCGGCAACCAGGTCTGCGGCCAATGTCACCTGCCGGCTAAGTTCGATACCGAGCTGCATACCCACCACCCGGCAACCTCCGCCGGCAGCCAATGCGTGAACTGCCACATGCCGACCGAGACCTACATGGTGGTGGACCCGAGGCGCGATCACTCGATCCGCATCCCGCG
>NZ_JBOHKS010000062.1:0-60871 GCF_050729195.1 Hypericibacter sp. | reverse complement strand
GCGCTCTTGCTATGGCAGACCGCGAGTTTCGCTTGGTAGAGTGGGCTTCGCTGTCGACCGGCTCTTCCCAAAACCATCACGCGTGATCGGGCCCGATGCCTCCCAAACCCATCGTCGTCGTTACCCGCAAGCTGCCCGATCCGATCGAGACGCGCATGATGGAGCTGTTCGACGTTCGCCTGAACGTCGATGACCGCCCGCTGACGCAGGCCGACCTGGTCGAGGCCGCCAAGACCGCCGATGTGCTGGTGCCGACCGTGACCGACCGGATCGATTCGGCGGTGCTGTCGCAAGCCAGCCCGAAATTGCGGCTGATCGCCTCCTTCGGCACCGGCGTCGACCATATCGACCTCGCCTCGGCGCGCCAGCGCGGCATCACCGTCACCAACACCCCCGGGGTCCTGACCGAGGACACCGCGGACATGACCATGACCCTCATCCTCGCCGTGCCGCGGCGCCTGGCCGAGGGCGAGCGTCTCATCCGCTCGGGCCAATGGAAGGGCTGGGGGCCCACCTCGATGCTGGGCCATCGCATCTGGGGCAAGCGGCTGGGCATCATCGGCATGGGCCGGATCGGCACCGCCGTGGCGCGCCGCGCGCGGGGATTCGGGCTCGCCGTCCATTATCACAACCGCCGGCGCGTCCATCCCGATCTCGAAGCCGAGCTGGAGGCGACCTATTGGGAAAGCCTCGACCAGATGCTGGCGCGGATGGACATCATCTCGATCAATTGCCCGCACACGCCCGCGACCTATCACCTGCTCTCGGCCCGCCGCCTCAAGCTGCTGCCGCGCCACACCTATATCGTCAACACCTCGCGCGGCGAGGTGATCGACGAGAATGCGCTGGCGCGCATGCTGGTGCAGGGCGAGCTGGGCGGGGCTGGCCTCGACGTGTTCGAGCATGAGCCCGCGGTCAATCCGAAGCTCCTCAAGCTCGACAATGTGGTGCTGCTGCCGCATATGGGTTCGGCCACGGTGGAAGGCCGCATCGATATGGGCGAGAAGGTCATCATCAACATCAAGACCTTCGCCGACGGCCACAAGCCGCCCGACCGCGTGCTCGAAACGATGTTCTGACGAACGGCGGACAGGCGATATCTGTCCCTCGACGTCGGCGATCCGAACGAGGCCATGGAAAGCCAGGCCGAAGCCCGCAAGCGGGATCTGTTCCGCAACGACCCGAACCTGCAGCGTCTGCTGAAGCGCTCGCTGGGCTTGGGCTATGCGCGCTGGGAACCGGATCTGGCCGGGTTCGGCGCCTGGGTCGGCGATGCGGTCGATAGCGCCGCTTCCTATACCGACCGCCAGGCGCCGCCCTATCTCGAGACCTATGACGCGCAAGGGCGGATCGCCAACCGGATCCACCGCAATCCGACCTGGGCCGCCACCTCGCGCGAGGCCTATGAACGCGGCGTGATCGGGCTCAACTACACCTCCGATCCGGCACCGTTCGAAGTGACCTTCGCCATGGGCTATCTCCTGTCCCAGGCGGATGTGTCGCTGCATTGCCCCGTGACCATGACGGGTGCCGTCGCCTATGTGCTCGATCGCCATGGGCCGCCGGCCATCAAGGCGCGCTATCGCGGAGAGCTGACGCGCATGGATGGCGCGGCGTTGACGGGCGGCACCTGGGCGACCGAGCTCCATGGCGGCAGCGACATCGGCGGCACCACCACGACCGCGCGATCCGAAGGGGATCACTGGCGGCTCAACGGGCTCAAATGGTTCGTCAGCAATGCCGATGGCGGGCTGTCGCTGGCGACGGCGCGGCCCGAGGGGGCGCCCACGGGCACCAAGGGTCTCGGCCTCTATCTGGTGCCGATCGCGCTCGAGGATGGCACGCTCAATCCGATGCGGTTCCGGCGCTTGAAGGACAAGCTCGGCACGAAAGGCCTGCCGACGGCCGAGGTCGATCTCACCGAGACCTGGGCGCTGGAAGTGGCGCCGCCGCCCGAGGGCTTCGCCCTCATGATGGCGGCGCTCGAATTCAGCCGCATCCATAACGCAATGGCCTCGATCGGGCTGCAGCGCCGCGCCTTCGTCGAGGCCTATCACTACGCCAGCGAGCGCAAGGCCTTCGGCGACGTGATCCTCCATTATCCGATGGTGCAGGACGAGCTGCTGGCGATCCTGGTGACGCTCGAGGCGGGGGCGGCGCTGGCTTTCGAGGCCGCGCATGGTTTCGACATCGCCGATCGCGCCCATTCGGGCGATGCCGACGAGGCGCGGGTCTGGCTCCGGCTCGCGACCGCGCTCGCCAAATACATGACCGGCGAGGATTCGATCCGCGCCTGCTCGCGCGCGATCGAGATCATCGGCGGCAATGGCTACACCTACGATCATGTGACGCCGCGTCTGCTGCGCGACGCGCAGGTCATGACGGTCTGGGAAGGGCCCGCCAATATCCAGGCGCTGGAGATCCTGCGGCTCGTGGCTGGCCGCCATGGCGGCGACAAGATCTTCGCCGCGCGCATCGAGGCGATGCTGACGGCGGCATCGTCAACGCTGGGATGGTTCGTGACGACCCTGCGCTCGGAGCTGAAGGATTGGCAGGCGGCGCTGGCGCTGATCCGCGCCGATCCCGCCGAGGCGCGCCGCCATGCCCGCCGGCTGATGGCGCTGATGGCCGATATCCTCGCCGCGAGCCTGCTGCTGGTGGAGGCGGAAGAGGGGCTGAAGCAGGGCGATCATCGCAAGCAGCGGATCGCGCGGCTCTTCATCGAGGCGCGCTTCCAGCCGCCGGCGCGGCGCGGGATTTTGCCGCAGCAGGATTGGGTCTATCGGGAATTCGAAGCGCTCGCGACCTGTCAGCCGGTCGCGAAGGCGGGTCTACCCATCTAGGTCGCGATGCCGGGTTCCTGTCGGTTGGCGCGCGGGCTCAGCATCAGCACGAGCGCGCCGGCCAGAATTGAGAGCCCGACCGAGGACAGCCAGACCCATTCGTAACGGGCATAGATGTCGAAGAGTCGACCTCCGAGATAGGCGCCAATGGCGGCGCCTGCGGAGTGTCCCGCCAGGATCAAGCCGAGTGACAGACCCATGACCCGCGATCCGATATGGCTCGCGGCCAGACTCGCCGTCACCGGCTGTGTCGAATAATCGACGAGACCGAATATCACGGCAAAAAGAAACAGGGTGTCGATATCTCGCGCGACGCCGACGAGGAGAATGAAGGCGAGACCCCGGATGACATAGATACCGCCCAGCAGGAGGGGGCGGTTCATCCGGTCCGTCAGCCAGCCCGCCAGAATCATCCCAGCCAGATTGACCGCCGAGAGCAGACCGAAAGCCGTGGCGGCGGGCAGCGGCGCAAAACCGCAGAACGAGGCGTAGGGAAGAAAATGTGTCTCGACGACGCCCGTCGTCGTGTAGCCGCACAGAACATAGCTCCACAGCAGGATGTGAAAAGCGGGACGCTTGACGATGAAAGCAACGTCGTGAGCCAGACTCGCCGATGGCTTCGGGGTCGGGGCCCGCTTCGGATGGATGCGTCTCGCGGCTGGTAGCAGCCGCAGGACGCCCAGAGAAAAACCCAGACAGGCGAGCCCAAGAAGCAGGAAGGACCAGCGCCAGCTCGTATCAGCCAGCAAGTAAGCGAGCAACGGCACCACCACGAATTGTCCACCGGTTGAGCCCGAGGTCGCGATGCCCATCGCGAGACCCTGGTGACGGGCGAAGCGCTGCTCCACGGCTGTCGCGACCACATGCGTCGCCACCAGGCCAAAACCGATCGCGGCAAGCAAGGCGAACGCCAGCATGAAGACCACTTGGCTCGATGTCGCCGAGATCACGAAGCAGCCGGCCGCCACGGCCATCAATCCGACCGCCAGCACATTCCGGGGGCCGTGCAGATCGACCAGCCGGCCACCCAGCGGCGCGATGCAGGCCATCACGGCCAGCGCTGCAGCAGCGGTGGCGGAAATGAAGCTGCGTGACCAGCCGAGATCCGTCACCCAGGTCATCATCATGAGTCCAAGGGCGGCCCGGGCCGAATAAGCAAGGGCGAGGGCGAGGAAGCCCAGGAGGACAACGAGCCATGGCGCTGTCTGCAGCCTCGTCGTTTCGTCGGCCATTGCCGTTATCCAGCCCCCGCCCGGTGGAGGCCTAGTCTAGGGATGGCGCGCATGGCATAAATGACGACATGTCCTCCTTTTCTGCCAATCGGCTGAAGCTGGGCCGCCGGCGCCGGGTCGCGATCATTGTCTATCCGGGAGTCACGCTGCTCGACGCGACCGGCCCGGCCCAGGTGTTCGCGGAAGTCGCTTAGATCGTCGACACGGCCGTCTCATCCTATGAGCTTGTCCTGGCATCGCGCACCGGCGGTCCCGTGACGAGCGATACTGGCATCGTCCTGGAAACATGCTCGCTGAAGCAGGCGGCGGCGCGGCCGATCGATACGCTTCTGGTCGCGGGCGGCCTCGGCGTGTTCGATGCCGTCTCGGACAACAAGTTGGTCGCCTGGCTCCGCGTGCAGGCACCACAGGCGCGGCGGGTGGGCTCGACCTGTATGGGCACCTTTTTGTCGGGGGCCGCAGGCTGGCTCCATGGCCGGCGCGCCGTGACACACTGGCGCTGGTGCGATGCGCTGCAGGATCGGTACCCGGAAGCGATCGTCGAGCGCGACCCCATCTTCCTGCGCGATGGCCCGGTCTGGTCGTCGGCCGGCGTGACCGCCGGCATCGATCTCGCTCTGGCCATGGTCGAGGAAGATCATGGCCATGAGGCGGCGCTGAGCGTCGCGCAGCGGCTGGTCGTCTATCTGAAACGCCCCGGCGGACAGGCGCAGTTCAGCGCGGCGCTGATTGCGCAATCGGGCGACCGGACCGGCAGTTTCGATGCGCTGCATGCCTGGATCGCCGACAATCTTCAGGTGGATCTACGCGTGGAGCGGTTGGCCGAGTATGCCGGCATGAGCCCGCGCAATTTTGCTCGGGTCTATGCGGCTCGCATCGGACAGACACCGGCCGAAACGGTGGAAGCCATGCGGGTCGAATCCGCGCGCCGAATGCTCGAGAGCGACCACGCCACGATCAAGGCGATCGCGGGACGCTGTGGATTCGGCGACTACGAACGGATGCGCCGCGCCTTTCTCCGGCGTATCGGCGTCTCTCCCAACGATTACCGGAATCGGTTCTCTGCTGGATACACGGCCTGATCAAGACAGAGTGTCTTCACCGAATGCCACGCGGGGTTTGGGCCGGGTAACCGCAATCCCCTGCCGGGGATCATGCGAACCGGCGGGTTCGCCTCGATCTGGCCCTCTGCCTGGACCGCCGCAGCCGGGACAGCCCTCGCGCCGGCGCAGCCGGATCTTGCGGAACACCGTCGAGAGCGCGTCATAGAGCAGCAACTGGCCCGACAGGCTGTCGCCCAGACCCAGCAGCTCCTTGAGCACCTCGGTCGCCTGCAAAGTCCCCATCGTCCCGGCCGCCGAGCCCAGCACGCCCGCCTGCTCGCAGCGCGGCACGGCGTCCTCGTCGGGCATCTCCGGATGGAGACAGCGCAGGCAGGGATGGGGCGCGCCCAGATAGGGCTTGAAGGTGGTGAGCTGCCCGTCGAAGCGCACCACGGCCGCCGAGACCAGCGGCTTCCTCGCCTTGTGGCAGGCATCGGCCAGGAGGAACCGCGTCTCGAAATTGTCGCTGCCGTCGGCGACGAGGTCATAATTCTCGATCACGCCCATGACGTTCGTCGCATCGAGGCGCAGATGATGGCGCGTGAAGGTGATGTCCGGGTTGATGCGTGCGATCGCGGCGGCCGCGCTGTCGGTCTTGGTCCGCCCGACATCCGCCGTGCCATGCAGCACCTGGCGCTGGAGGTTCGAGAGATCGACATCGTCATGATCGACGACGCCGAGCCCGCCGATGCCCGCACCGGCGAGATAAAGCAGCAGCGGCGAGCCCAGCCCGCCCGCTCCCAGCACCAGCACCCTGCTCGAGAGCAGCTTCGCCTGCCCCTCCTCGCCGATCTCGTCGAGGATCAGGTTGCGGGCATAGCGTTCGATCTGGGTATCGGAGAGGTCCATGAGCGGTTCCATGAGCGAATTCACATCGCTCGATGCCCACACGGTCGTCACCCCCGCGAAGGCGGGGGTCCATGAACACCCTCAGGAGCAAGGATGGGCGCGGTCGGTGTTCATGGATGCCGGCCTTCGCCGGCATGACAGAAAGAAAGGCTTCGCCAACCTTCCTTCGATCGTTAATCCAGACCCTCGAACAATGCCGTCGAGAGATAGCGTTCCGCGAAGGAGGGCAGGATCACGATGATGCGTTTGCCTTCCATGCCGGGCCGGATGCCGACCTCGATGGCGGCGGCCAGCGCCGCACCGGAGGAGATGCCGACCGGCACGCCTTCGAGCTTGGCGACGCGCCGCGCGGTGCGGAAGGCGGTCTCGTTGCCAATCCGCACCACCTCGTCGATCAATTCGCGATTGAGGATCGACGGCACGAAGCCGGCGCCGATGCCCTGGATCTTGTGGGGCCCCGGCGTGCCGCCCGACAGCACCGGGCTGTCCTCGGGCTCGACCGCGACCATGCGCAGGCCCGGCCGGCGCGGCTTCAGGACTTCGCCGATGCCGGTCAGGGTGCCGCCGGTGCCCACACCGCTGACGATCACATCGACCTTGCCGTCGGTGTCGCGCCAGATCTCCTCAGCCGTGGTGCGGCGATGGATGGCGGGGTTGGCGGGATTGCGGAACTGCTGCGGGATCACCGCATTGCCGATCTGCGCCACCAGCTCCTCGGCGCGGCGGATGGCGCCGTTCATCCCCTGGGCCGCCGGCGTCAGTTCCAGCTCGGCACCCAGCAGCTTCAGCATCTTGCGCCGCTCGACCGACATGCTCTCGGGCATGGTCAGGATCAGGCGATAGCCCTTGGCGGCGGCGACGAAGGCGAGCGCGATGCCGGTATTGCCGGAGGTCGGCTCCACCAGCACCGTGCCCTGGCGGATCTTGCCCTCGGCCTCGAGCGCCTCGATCATCGCCAGGCCGATGCGGTCCTTGACCGAGGCCAGCGGGTTGAAGAACTCGCATTTGCCGATGATCTCGGCCTTCGAGCCGCCTTCGCGCGCCAGCTTGTCGAGCCGGACCAGCGGCGTCGCGCCGATGGTCTCGAGGATGCTGTCATAGATGCGGCCGCGGAATTCCGGCGCGTGGGCGCCCGCCGCAGATTTGGTTGCCGTCATGATCCTTCAGTCTCCTATGCGGATGCCGGCGTCGTCGCGGCCGGATGAATCGATCGTCAGATCGTGAAATCGAGCCGCTCGGCGGCGCTGCTGGGCACGCCCGCCACCTGCGCGCGCTGGCAGAGATCCTCGACCGTGATCTTGTCGAGCTCGAGCAGCATGGAATCCTGGAGCTCGCGCCAGAGCGGACGCACAACCTGCAGCCCGATGATGGAACCGCCGCCGTCGCTCAAGGGATCCGGCACCATGTCGATCTGGCGCATGACGCGAACGATCTCGCCCAGCGTGATGCGCCGGCGCTCGCGCGCCAGGCGGTAGCCGCCGCGGGGTCCGCGCTGGCCTGTGAGGACGCCGCTCTTCACCAGATGCTGCAGCACCTGCTCGAGATAGCGACGCGGGATTTCCTGGCGCTCCGAGATCTCGCCCGACTGCACCGGCCGATTGCCGCTGTGATAGGCGATATCGACGACCGCCTCGATGGCGAAGAGCAGACGCTTGGATAGTCGGAGCATGAAAGGCCCTCCGTATTAACGGCTCGCGGCCGCGGCGGGCGCGGACCCGACCCCGGTCGATCCGAAGCCACCCGCACCGCGGGCGGTCTCGGGCAATGTTGCGGTCTCGGTCCAGCTCACGCGCGTCACCGGCGCCACCACCATCTGCGCGATCCGCGCGCCCCGTTCGACCGTGAAGGGCGCCTGGCCCAGATTGACGAGGATGACGCCGATTTCGCCGCGATAATCGGCATCGATGGTGCCAGGACTGTTGAGAAGCGTGACGCCATGCTTGAGGGCGAGCCCGGAGCGTGGGCGAACCTGCGCTTCGAATCCCGCCGGCAGGGCGATCGCGAGGCCGGTCGGCACCAGGCCGCGCTCGCCCGGCGCCAGGGTCACGGGCTTGGTCACGGCCGCCACCAGATCCATGCCGGCCGCGTTGGCGGTCGCATAGTCGGGCAGCGACAGGCCCGCGCCATGGGGAAGGCGCTGCAGCGCCACGTTGACCGGCGCTGTCATGAGGCCCTCTTCAATTCGGCCGCGATGCGGTCGGCGAGCTGCTCGGCCACCTGCTGCTTCGACATGCGCGGCCAATCCTCGACGCCATGGGCGCTGACGAGATGGACCGTGTTGTCGCTGCCGCCGAAGGTGCCGGTGTCGGGCGACACGTCATTGGCGAGAATCCAATCGCAGCCCTTGCTGCGGCGCTTGGCGGTCGCGTTCTCGACCAGATTCTCGGTCTCGGCGGCGAAGCCGATCACGAGACGCGGGCGTTCGTTCCCGGCCGCGGAGAGGCCCGCGAGGATGTCGGGATTCTCGGCCAGCGCGATCGAGGGTGCGGTCTTGCCCTTGGCCTTCTTGATCTTCTCGCCGGCGGCCATGGCCGGGCGCCAATCGGCGACGGCGGCGGCGCAGACGGCGACGTCGGCCGGCAGCGCGCTACGGCAGGCGGCCCACATCTCCGCCGCCGTCTCGATATGACGGACCTCGACGCCGGCGGGATCGGGTTCGGCCGTGGGACCTGAGACCAGCAGCGTCGTGGCACCGCGCCGGGCGAGCGCCGCCGCGATCGCATGACCCTGGCGACCGGAGGAACGGTTCGCGATGTAGCGCACCGGGTCGATGGGCTCATGCGTCGGACCGCTGGTGACGAGCGCACGCAAGCCGGCGAGCGGTGCGGAGATTCCGAAATAGCGCTCGATCGCTTCCAGGATCTCGTGCGGCTCGGCCATGCGTCCCGAACCGACCTCGCCGCAAGCGAGATCGCCGGCATTGGGACCGACCTGGCGCACGCCGCGCAGCTTGAGGGTGGCGATGTTGGCTTGCGTCGCCGCATGGCCCCACATCTCGACATTCATCGCCGGCGCCACCAGCACCGGCTTGTCGGTGGCGAGGAGGGCGGTGGCGGCGAGATCGTCGGCCAGCCCATGCGCCATCTTGGCCAGGAGGTCCGCGGTCGCGGGCGCCACCACCACCAGATCGGCTTCGCGGCTGAGACGGATATGGCCCATCTCGCTCTCGTCGATGAGCGAGAACAGGTCGCCATAGACTTTCTCGCCGCTGAGCGCCGCCACCGAGAGCGGGGTCACGAATTGCGTGCCGCCCTTGGTGAGAATGACTCTCACCGTAGCCCCCCGATCCTTAAGGCGCCGGATCAGCTCGAGGCTCTTATAGGCGGCGATTCCGCCAGCAATGACGAGAAGGATGCGCTTACCCGCCAGCATTGTCGCAATTCCCAAAAATTTCACGGTTCGCTGCTGCAGTTAACCTAGGCGCGACCCGCCTCCAGCACAAGTCTCGACCACGCCGAGACACTGGGGTGCGCCCCGGCCCCATTTCTCTCTAAATATTTGAAAAGACTTCCAAATAGAGGCAGCAGACCTGTCCGCCAGGGAGGGTTGGATCAAACCCCGGGCTTAACGGAAAAGGACCGCCCCGAGGGCCAGCGCCAGGGCCGCCCAGGCCCACCAGGGCGTGCCCAGCGGGGCCGCCAGGGAAGAGGGCGGCTTGGGGTCCGCCAATCGATCGGCGGCCTTCTCCAGGGCTGTCAGGAGCCGTGGCAGGCGGCGCATCAGGGCCACCCCGCTCTCGACGGCTTCGGCGACCCGGGCTTCGGGGCCCCGGTTCTCGCGCATCCATTCCTCGATCAGAGGCTGCGCCAGGGTCCAGATATTGAGGTCGGGGTTGAGCTGCCGGCTCACGCCCTCGGCCATCAGCATGTTCTTCTGCAGCAGCAGGAGATGGGGCGGCACCTGCATGTCGAAGGTCTCGGCCAGCTGAAACAGCTGGCCCAGCAGCCGCGCGAAGGAGATTTCGTTGAGCGGCCGGCCGAACACCGGCTCGGCGATCGCGCGCAGGGCCTGGGCCAGCATGTCACGCGATTCCGTCTCCGGAACGATCCCGGCCGCGATATGGATCTGGGCGAGGCGGCGATAGTCGCGCTCGAGCAAGCCCAAGAGCATGTCGGCGAGATAGATGCGGGTCTGCTTGTCGAGCCGGCCCATGATGCCGAAATCGACCGCGCCGATGCGGCCCTCCTCATCGACCACCATGTTGCCGGGATGCTGGTCGCCATGGAAGAAGCCGTCGCGGAAGGCCTGCTTGAAGAAGATCGCGGCGGCGCGCGTCAGCACCTGGTCGATATCCTGCCCCGCCACGAGCAGGGCCGCGCGATCGTCCATGCGGATGCCGGTGAGGCGCTCCTGCGTCAGCACGCGCCGCGCGCTGCGCGGCCAGTCGATCCTCGGCACGCGATAGGTCGGGTCGTTTGCGAAATTATGCGCGAGCTCGTCGGCGGCCGCGGCCTCGAGCCGCAGATCCATCTCGAACTCGACCTGGCGCGCGAAGCTCTCGATTGCCTCGATAGGGCGGAAGCGGCGCAACCGCGGCTGGGTCTTCTCGACGATCTCGGCCAGCCAGCGCAGCAGGTCGACATCGCGCCGGAACGCATGCTCGATGCCGGGGCGCAGGATCTTGACCGCGACCTCGCCGGTGACCCTCGCTCCTTCGACCGGCTCGCCCTCGATCGAAGGCTGCACGGGCAGCACCGCGAAATGCACCTGGGCGATCGAGGCGGCCGAGACCGGGCGATCATCGAAGCTCGCAAAGAGCACCGAGATCGGTCGGCCCAGCTCGGCCTCGATGGTGGCCCGCGCGATGCTGGAGGAGAAGGGCGGCAGGCGGTCCTGCAGGGTCGAGAGATCGGCCGCGGCCTGGGCGCCCAGGAGATCGGTGCGGGTCGAGAGCATCTGGCCCAGCTTGATGAAGGCGGGACCGAGCTCGGCCAGGGCCGCGGCCAGCCTTTCGCCCGGCCGCCCCGAGCCGCGGCCGCGACCGAACAGCAGCTTGGCGAAATCGAGGAAGGTCGAGCGCGCGCCGACGGCTTCGAGCGCGTTGGCCAACGGCTCCAGCGCGCCATGGCGGGCCAGGATATGGGCCACGCGCAGGAGCCGGATCAGATTGCGCAGACTGCGGATCAAGGGCGAGGGAGCTCCCGGGATTGCGGCGTCAGATGCGCCAGGCCGAATGCAGCGCCGCGATCCCGCCGCTCAGATTGCGATAGCGCACCTGCGCCAACCCCGCCGCCTCGATCATCGCCACCAGATCCTCCTGGCGCGGGAAGCGACGGATGCTCTCCGCGAGATAGCGATAGGAGGCCTCGTCCTTGGCGACGACCCGGCCCAAGGTCGGCAGCACCGAGAAGGAGTAGATGTCATAGAGCCGGTCGAGCATCGGCAGCACGACATGGCTGAATTCGAGACAGAGGAAGCGTCCGCCGGGCTTGAGTACGCGCCGCGCCTCGGCCAACGCGCGGTCGATATGGGTGACGTTCCGCAGGCCGAAGGCGATGGTGTAGGCATCGACGCTCATCGATTCCAGCGGCAGCGCCTCGGCATTGCCGGCGATCCATTCGATCCCGCCGAGATGGCCACGGTCGACGCCGCGGTCGCGGCCCTTGGCGAGCATCGCCGGAGTCAGGTCGCAGACCAGGATGCGGCCGCCGCTGGCTGCCGCTTTCTCGGCTCCGCCCCAGCGCTCGAGGATGCGGAGCGCGATGTCGCCGGTGCCGCCGGCCACGTCGAGCATGGTCTGGCCGAGGCGCGGATCGAGCCAGTCGATCATCGCCTTCTTCCAGAGCCGATGGATCCCGCCCGACATCAGGTCGTTCATCAGGTCGTAGCGGTCGGCGACGCTGTCGAAGACGCCGCGCACCAGGCCCGCCTTCTCCTCGGCCGCCACGGTGCGGAAGCCGAAGGAGACCTGCTCCGCCTCCGGCGTGGGGCTGTCGGTGGTGGCAGAGGGAGGGCCCTGTTCGGCCGGATGGCGGGGTTCGGCGGGTTGCATGGCGGCGAACATAGCGTGGCGCTCCCAGCCGCGCTACGCTCCCGCCCCGATCCCGAGCTACCCTCCCAACCGCCCGAGTTGTTCCGCTTTGCCTGAACTCCCCGAAGTCGAGACCGTTTGTCGCGGCCTGGCCCTGCGCCTCGAAGGGCGTCGGCTCGCCCGCGTGCAGCAGCGCCGCAAGGATCTGCGCTTTCCCCTGCCGCGCGGCTTCGTCGGCCGGCTCGAGGGACGGCGCGTGGTCAAGATTGACCGGCGCGCCAAATACATCCTGATCCATCTCGACAGCGACGAGATCCTGCTCTGCCATCTCGGCATGAGCGGGCGGATGCTGATCGGCATCGGGCCCGTGCTCGAGCCCGAGCCTCATGACCACATCATCCTCGAGACCGACGATGGCGGGCATGTGCGCTTCAACGATGCGCGCCGCTTCGGGATGATGGATCTGGTGAGCGAGGCGAGCTTCGCGCGTCACAAGCTGATCAAGGGGCTGGGGCCCGAGCCGCTCGACGAGGCCTTCACCGGCGCCGTGCTGGCCGCGCGGATCGAAGGCAAGGCCACCTCGATCAAGGCCGCGATCCTCGATCAGCGCGTGGTCGCGGGCATCGGCAATATCTACGCCTCCGAGGCGCTGTTCCGCGCCGGCCTCTCGCCCAAGCGCAAGGCGGGCACGGTGCAGGGCGGCAGGGCCGACAAGCTGGTCGACGCCATCAAGGCGGTCTTGAGCGAGGCGATTGCGGCCGGCGGCTCGTCGCTGCGCGATTATGTCCAGACCGACGGCGAGCTGGGCTATTTCCAGCATCGCTGGGCCGTCTATGAGCGTGAGACCAAGGCCTGCCCCGGCTGCGACTGCGACTTCACCGCCACGGGCGGCATCCGTCGATTGACCCAAGGCGGCCGTTCCACTTTCTACTGTCCCCGTCGCCAGCGCTGAGGTAAGGAACCGGATCATGGTTCATCGCCAGACGCCTTCCCGTTCGCCGCGACGCCGGGCCCGCTGGGTTCGGGCCTCGTTGCTGGCCCTGACGATCGCCGCCGGCATCGCGATGGGAAGTGCCGCGCCGCCGCTGGCTTCCGCTGCCGCGGCCGACAATGGCGGCTTCGTCGCCGGCGTCGAAGACCTGCCGCTGATGCCGGGCCTCACCGAGCTCTCCGGCTCCGGCTACGCGTTCGATTCTTCCACGGGGCGCATCGTCGAGGCCTATGCGGCCGGCGATCTCAGCCAGCAGCAGGTTCTCGATTTCTACAGCTCGACCTTGCCGCAATTGGGATGGGAGGCCGCGACCAGCCACAGCTATCGCCGCCAGGGCGAACGGCTCGCCATCGAGTTCGTCAAGGGCAGCGGTCCCTTGACCGTCCACTTCACCGTCACGCCGGAATAATCCCAGGGCCGGGAAGGATCCCTCGACCGGGGTCCCATCCGGCAGAACATCCGCTCCTATCGGGCGAAGGAAAAATCATGGGCTATCAGAACATCATCGTCGAGAAAAAGGGCCGCGTCGGCCTTATCACCTTGAACCGGCCCAAGGCCCTGAACGCGCTCTGCGACGCATTGGTGCAGGAGTTGGGCAAGGCCCTCGACGAGTTCGAGAGTGACGCGCATGTCGGCGCCATCGTCATCACCGGCAGCGAGAAGGCCTTCGCCGCCGGCGCCGACATCAAGGAGATGAAGGACCGCAACTTCGTCGACGTCTATGTCTCCGACTTCATCACCAAGGGCTGGGAGCGCGTGGCGCAATGCCGCAAGCCCGTGATCGCGGCGGTCGCCGGCTACGCGCTGGGCGGGGGTTGCGAGCTCGCGATGATGTGCGATGTCATCCTCGCCGCGGAAAACGCCAAATTCGGCCAGCCCGAGATCACGCTGGGCGTGCTGCCCGGTGCCGGAGGGACACAGCGCCTGACGCGCTTGGTCGGCAAGGCCAAGGCGATGGAGATGTGCCTGTCGGGACGCATGATGGATGCGGCCGAAGCGGAACGGTCGGGCCTGGTCAGTCGCGTTCTGCCCGCTGAACAGCTGATGGATGAGGCCATGAAGCTGGCCGACCGGATCGCGTCGATGTCCACGCCCGTGGTGATGATGGTGAAGGAATCCGTCAACCGCGCTTATGAATCCACGCTGGCCGAGGGACTGCGCTTCGAGCGCCGGCTGTTCCATGCGGCCTTCGCCACCGAGGACCAGAAGGAAGGCATGGCGGCCTTCGTCGAGAAGCGCCAGCCGGACTTCAAGGATCGCTGAACGCAGGGCTTAGAAAGCCTTGTGGCAGGCCCTGTTTTCGGGCCTTTCGCGAGCCTTGACGGAGCCTGGGGCAGGGGCTATAACCCGCCGCCCCCGAAGATGAGGGGGAGCCCCTTCCCGCATGTAAGAGAGCAGGCACTATGGCCCAGCACAAGTCGGCGAAGAAGCGTATCCGCCAGACCGAGCGTCGCACGGCAGTGAACCGCGCGCGCGTGAGCCGTGTGCGCAACTTCATCAAGAAGCTCGAGACCGCAATCGCCACCGGCGACAAGACCGCCGCCCAGGCCGCCTTCAAGGAAGCGCAGCCGGAAATTCAGCGCGGCGTCCGTACCGGCGTCCTCGAGCGCAATACCGCCTCGCGCAAGCTGTCGCGTCTGAACGCGCGCATCAAGGCGCTCTGAACCATCTATCGTGTTGAAGGCAACGCGCGCCACCATCGGTGGCGCGCGTTGTCGTTTTGCGCGTCCGGATCCGTGCTTCTCTGCCGCGCCTGCGAGAACCGTGCGGCGTCGCAGGCGCGAAGGATCGCGAGCGCCGATGCCGACTGTCGCCTCATGCCGGATATTGCCCCTGCGTCATTTTTCAAGCGCCGCCATCGCGCGAAACCGCAGCCGTGCCGATGTGCAACGCAAGCGTTTTTTTTCTCGCGTCACCTATCGGACATATTGCGTGGCCCATACCCACTGAGTAGAGTCGGCGCCCGGTGGTCGACGGGGAGGCTCAGCGGGTTCGAGCGTGCGGTAAAAAAAATTCCACGAGACCGCACTTCGACACTCGGCGAAAACGAACAATCCTCTGGCGCAGAATTACAAGAACGCAGGGAAAGTTCGGGTCGTATCCACTGATCGGTTTCGGAACATCGCTCCGCTCGTCGTAACGGGGATGTGTTCAAGATTTCGGTGACTCTGACGCTACAGGGGGCGTCGAGCCAAGGTCGGGGCGACAAAAAATGAGCTACGCCGGAGACGTCTCCCCATCGCAAGCATGGCAGATGCTGAGCCAGGACAAGCCTGCGCGGCTGGTCGATGTCCGCACGCGGCCCGAATGGGGCTTTGTCGGCGTGCCGGATCTGTCGGGCCTGGGTAAGAAGACCATGTTCCTATCCTGGCAGGACTATCCCGCCATGCAGATCAATGCCGCCTTCGTCGCCGAGGTCGCCAAGGCGATCCCCGACAAGGACGCACCCATTCTCTTTCTGTGCCGGAGTGGCGCCCGTTCGAAGGCAGCCGCCATGGCCCTGACGGCCGCCGGCTATAGCCATTGCTTTAATGTCAGCGAGGGGTTCGAGGGGGCCCTCGACGCTGAGCACCATCGTGGTCGCGCGGGCGGATGGAAAGCCGCAGGACTGCCCTGGGTGCAGGAATGAGAACGGTTTTGAGTGGGGGCAGCATGAAGGCTAGCGGGCTCGACAGCCAGCTCAATGCGAAATGGGCGCGTGTGCGCGGGCGGCTGCGCTCGGAATATGGCGAGCAGGCCTATCGCAGCTGGTTGAAGCCCCTGACCCTGGTGGGCCACACCAATGGCGAGTTCCGCATCGCGGTGCCGACCCGCTTCATCCGCGACTGGGTGATGCAGCATTATTCCGACCGGCTGCGCCAGCTCCTGGCCGGCGAGGTCAACGAGTTCCGCGCCGTCGAGATCGTGGTCGACAGCGCCCGCGCCCCGGCCGATACCGAGGCGAACCAGCCGATCTATGTCCAGGCGCCACCGGCGGCGGTGGCCGAGATCCATTCGCCGGGTCCGGGCGCCGACGATGTCAGCGCGCCGCTCGATCCGCGTTTCACCTTCGAGAATTTCGTCGTCGGCAAGTCGAACGAGCTGGCCTATGCGGCCGCCCGGCGCGTCGCCGAGAGCAAGACCGTGCCCTTCAACCCGCTCTTCCTCTATGGCGGGGTCGGGCTCGGCAAGACGCACCTGATGCATGCCATCGCCTGGCATATCAAGAAGGCCCAGCCCGAGCGGCGCGTGATCTATCTCTCGGCCGAGAAGTTCATGTACCAGTTCATCCGGGCGCTCCGGCACAAGAACACCATGGCCTTCAAGGAGCAGTTCCGCTCGGTCGACGTGCTGATGATCGACGATGTCCAGTTCATCAGCGGCAAGGATTCGACCCAGGAAGAGTTCTTCCACACCTTCAACGCGCTGGTCGACCAGAACCGCCAGGTGGTGATCTCGGCCGACAAATCGCCCTCCGATCTCGAAGGCCTCGAGGAGCGGATGCGCTCGCGCCTCGGCTGGGGGCTGGTGGCCGACATCCATCCGACCACCTACGAGCTCCGGCTCGGCATCCTGCAGAACAAGGGCGAGCAGCTGGGCGCGGAGATTCCGCCCAAGGTGCTGGAGTTCCTCGCCCACAAGATCCTCTCGAACGTGCGCGAGCTCGAGGGCGCGCTCAACCGCATCGTCGCCCACGCGACCTTGGTCGGCCGCCCGGTCACGCTCGAGACCACCCAGGAAGTGCTGCACGATCTCCTGCGCGCCAACGACCGGCGCGTCACGATCGAGGAGATCCAGCGCAAGGTGGCCGAGCATTTCAACATCAAGATCTCGGAGATGCAGTCGGCCCGGCGCGCGCGCGCCGTGGCGCGGCCGCGCCAGGTGGCGATGTATCTCGCCAAGCAGCTGACCTCGCGCTCGCTGCCGGAGATCGGCCGCAAGTTCGGCGGGCGCGACCACACCACGGTCATGCATGCCGTGCGCAAGGTGGAGGAGCTGCGCTCGACCGACAGCTCCTTCTCCGAGGATGTCGACCTGCTGCGCCGGATGCTCGAAGCCTGAGCTGCTTTCCGGCGCCCGCCCGGGTGCCGCCCCGCGGATCCGCTCTTTCGCGACTCGGAGGCCTGAAAACCGTCCCCGCGGCGGGTGTTTTCGGCCCGCCGCGGGCTGTCGCTTCGGGCAGCTTCCGGAACACCGCCGGGAGGCCCTGATATCAGGGGCTTTTTCGGCCCCGGGCGGCCCCCGGTAAAACCGGGAAATCGCTTCCCAAAACAAGGGCTTGTGATAGTATATCCAACCGTCCTGCCGCGCCCGCGGCGAGGCCCGGCTTGGGCGCATTTCGCCCGTTGGCGCCGGCCCGCCCCGAAGCCTCATTTCCGGCCGTTGCCGGACGGTCGTGAAGAAGACGGCGCAAACGGAAATCCCAAGAAACAAACCATGAAACTGACCATCGAACGTGGTGCCCTTCTCCGGTCCCTCGGCCATGTGCAGAGC
Source organism: Hypericibacter sp. (assembly GCF_050729195.1). Taxonomy (NCBI): domain Bacteria; kingdom Pseudomonadati; phylum Pseudomonadota; class Alphaproteobacteria; order Rhodospirillales; family Dongiaceae; genus Hypericibacter; species Hypericibacter sp. The sequence goes on along the minus strand of NZ_JBOHKS010000062.1, from coordinate 43,409 downwards.
GTCGTCGAACGGCGCAACACCATCCCGATCCTCTCGAATATTTTGATCGAGGGCGCGAAGGATGCGCTGCATGTGACGGCGACCGACATGGATCTCAGCATCGTCGAGCGCACCCCGGCCTCGGTCGGGCAGTCGGGCGCCACCACGGTGCCGGCCCATACGCTTTACGACATCGTCCGCAAGCTGCCCGAAGGGGCGCAGGTCGAGATCGACGGCTCCAGCGATGCGGGCCAACTGGCGTTGCGCGCGGGCCGCGCCCGCTTCTCGCTCGCGACCCTGCCGCGCGAGGATTATCCCGCGGTCAATGTCGGCGAGCTGCCGCATCGCTTCCATATTCCGGCCGAGGAGATGCGCACCCTCATCGATCGCACCAGCTTCGCGATCTCGACCGAGGAGACGCGCTATTACCTCAACGGCATCTATATGCACGCCCATACGCAGGGCAAGACCAAGTCGCTGCGCGCCGTCGCGACCGACGGCCATCGCCTGGCGCGGGTCGAGCTCGGCCTGCCGCAGGGCGCAGGGGAGATGCCGGGCGTGATCGTGCCGCGCAAGGCCGTGGCCGAGCTGCGCAAGCTGATCGAGGAGATCGATGGTGCCGTCGAAGTGGCGCTGTCGGACACACGCATCAGCTTCGCCTTCGCCGATGTGCTCCTCACCTCGAAGCTGATCGATGGCAGCTTCCCCGACTATCACCGCGTGATCCCGACCGGCAACGACAAGATGCTCACGGTCGACCGCAAGAGCTTCATGGAGGCGGTCGATCTGGTCGCCACCATCTCGAGCGAGAAATCGCGCGCGGTGAAGCTGGCGCTGAAGGAAGGCCATTTGACGCTCTCGGCCTCGAGCCCGGAGAACGGCACGGCGACCGAGGAGCTCGAGGCGGCCTATGGGGGCCAGCCGATCGAGATCGGCTTCAATTCGCGCTACCTGATCGACATCCTCCGCCAGATCCAGGGCGACAGCGCCGAGATCGCGCTGGCCGACGCGGCCTCGCCCACGCTCATGAAGGATCCGGCCAACGGCACGGCGCTCTATGTGCTGATGCCGATGCGCGTCTGAGTGAGCGTTCCACGAGGCAACGAACCCTGACTGTACTGGCTAAAACCGATCCGACCGTCCTCGCAGAGCCGCTCACGGCCCGACCGGTGGCGGCGCATCTGACGCGCATCGCGCTGGCCGAGTTCCGCTGCTATCGCGAGGCCGTGCTGGAGATCGACGCGCGGCCGGTGGTGCTGGCGGGTCCCAACGGCGCCGGCAAGACCAACCTGCTCGAGGCGATCTCGTTCCTGGCGCCGGGCCGGGGCCTGCGCCGCGCGAAGCTGACCGAGATCGAACGCCGTCCCGTGGACGCGACCTCAATAGCGGCGCCCACCGCCTGGGCCGTGGCGGCGCGACTGATGAGCGGGGCGGGCCCCGAGACCGAGATCGGCACAGGCCGCGATCCCGCGGCGGCCGAGGGTGTTTCCGAACGCCGGGTCGTGAAGATCGACGGCACCTTCCAGAAGAGCCAGGGCGCGCTGGCCGAACGGCTGGCGCTGGTCTGGCTGACGCCGCAGATGGATCGCCTGTTCCTCGACGGCGCCGGCGATCGTCGGCGCTTTCTCGACCGGTTGGTCTATGGCTTCGATCCGGCCCATGCCAGTCGCGTCTCGGCCTATGAGCAGGCGATGCGCGAACGCGCGCGGCTGCTGACGAACGGCGCCTGGTCCGGACAGGGCGCCTGGCTCGACGGGCTCGAGGCGCAGATGGCCGAGCTCGGGGTCGCGGTGGCGGCGGCCCGGGGCGATCTGGTGGCGCGGTTGCGCGCCGCGGCGGCCGATGGTTTCGGGCCTTTCCCCGGCGCGGCTCTCGCTCTCGTCGGGCTCGTCGACGAGGCCCTCGCGGCCATGCCGGCCCTCGCGGCCGAGGACAGCCTCAAGGCGCGCCTCGCCGAGACCCGGGCCCTCGACGCGCAGAGCGGCGGGGCCTCGGTCGGCCCGCATAAGAGCGATCTCGCCGTGACCCATCTCGGCCGCGGCCGGCGTGCGGGCGACTGCTCGACCGGCGAGCAGAAGGCGCTGCTGCTGGCGATCGTGCTGGCCTATGCGCGGGCGCTGACCGACGCGCGCGGCCATGCGCCGCTGATCCTGCTGGACGAGGTCGCGGCCCATCTCGACCGCGCCCGCCGGCAGGCTTTGTTCGAGGCGATCCTGGCGACCGGCGCGCAAGCCTGGCTGACCGGCACCGATCTCGAGACTTTTGCCGAGCTGGGCGATGCCGCCCGGTTCGTCGCGGTCGAGGAGGGGCGACTGCGGCCCCTCTCGGGCGCGAACCCGATGTGACGAACCCATGAGAGACGGGGCGCGACCGTAATCCCGAGGCTCCGCGCCCGCTCGATCACCGAACTCGATTTGAAAGACACGAAGATCATGACCCCTGAAGCCCAGAAGATCACCAACCCCAGCCCCGAGATTCCGACGGCCGCCTATGACGCGGACTCGATCAAGGTGCTGAAGGGCCTCGATGCCGTGCGCAAGCGGCCGGGCATGTATATCGGCGACACCGATGACGGCTCGGGCCTGCATCACATGGTCTATGAGGTCGTCGACAACGCCATCGACGAGGCACTGGCCGGCTATTGCGACCAGATCTTCGTGAAGCTCAACGGCAACGGCTCGGTCACGGTCTCGGACAATGGCCGCGGCATCCCCGTCGACATCCACAAGGAAGAGGGCGTCTCGGCGGCCGAGGTCATCATGACCCAGCTCCATGCCGGCGGAAAATTCGACCAGAACTCCTACAAGGTCTCGGGCGGCCTGCATGGCGTCGGCGTGTCGGTGGTGAATGCACTCTCCTCGATCCTCGATCTGCGGATCTGGCGCGACGGCAAGGAATACTCCATGCGCTTCCGCGACGGCGACCCGGAAGCGCCGCTTGCGGTCGTCGGCGAGGCCAAGGGCAAGCGCGGCACCGAGATCACCTTCACCCCCTCGACCGGGACCTTCACCAAGACCGCGTTCGATATCGCGACGCTCGAGCATCGCCTGCGCGAGCTGGCCTTCCTCAATTCCGGCGTGCGCCTCACCCTGGTCGATGCGCGCGGCGTCGAGCCCAAGACGGTCGAGCTCCATTACGAGGGCGGCATCGAGGCCTTCGTGCATTATCTCGACCGCAGCAAGACGGCGCTCCATACGCCCGCCATCGTCATGAAGGGCGAGCGCGAGGGCATCACGGTCGAAGTGGCCATGGAATGGACCGACAGCTATCACGAGACCATGCTCTGCTTCACCAACAACATCCCGCAGCGCGACGGCGGCACGCATCTCGCCGGCTTCCGCGGCGCGCTCACGCGCCAGATCAACCAATATGCGGGCGACAGCGGCATCGCGAAGAAGGAGAAGGTGGCGCTGACGGGCGAGGATGCGCGCGAGGGCCTCACCTGCGTCCTCTCGGTCAAGGTGCCCGACCCGAAGTTCTCCTCGCAGACCAAGGACAAACTGGTCTCCTCCGAGGTCCGGCCGGTGGTCGAGAACATCATCAACGAGAAGCTGAACCAGTGGTTCGAGGAGCATCCGGGCGAGGCCAAGCGCATCGTCGCCAAGGTGGTCGAGGCCGCGGCCGCGCGCGAGGCGGCGCGCAAGGCCCGCGAGCTGACGCGGCGCAAAGGCGCTCTCGACATGGCTTCGCTGCCGGGCAAGCTCGCCGACTGCCAGGAGCGCGATCCGGCGCTGGCCGAGCTCTTCATCGTCGAGGGCGATTCGGCCGGCGGCTCGGCCAAGCAGGGCCGTAACCGCAAGTCGCAGGCGATCCTGCCCTTGCGCGGCAAGATCCTCAATGTCGAGCGCGCGCGCTTCGACAAGATGCTGGGCTCGCAGGAGATCGGCACGCTGATCGCGGCCTTGGGGACCGGCATCGGCAGCGAGGAGTTCGATCTCGACAAGATCCGCTATCACAAGATCATCATCATGACCGACGCGGATGTGGACGGCTCGCATATCCGCACGCTGCTCCTGACCTTCTTCTACCGGCAGATGCCGACGCTGATCGAAAAGGGCTATCTCTATATCGCCCAGCCGCCGCTTTACCGTGCGAAACGCGGCAACTCGCAGCGCTATCTGAAGGACGATCGCGAGCTCGAGGCCTATCTGATCGATGGCGGGCTCGACGGCGCGATCCTGAAGCTCGCCGATGGCAGCCAGGTGGCTGGCACGGACCTGCGCGAGCGGGTCGAGCGCGCCAGCGTCGGGCGCAACCTGATGCAGCCGCTGATCCGGAAAGTCGGCAGCAGCGCGGTGGTGGAGCAGGCGGCGATCGTCGGCGCGCTCAATCCGCAGCTCATCCCCGACCAGGCCAAGGCGGCCCAGGCTGCCGAGGCGATCGCGCACCGGCTCGACGGGCTCTCGCCGGTGACGGAGCGCGGCTGGACCGGCAAGGCCGAGCCCGATGGCGGGCTCTCCTTCTCGCGGCGCCTGCGCGGCGTCACCGAGTATCATCTCATCGACGGTCCGCTGATCCGCAGTGCCGAGGCCCATCGCCTCGACAGCATGGCTGGCGAGTTCCAGGCAAGCTTCCAAAAGCCTGCTGTCCTCATTGCCAAGGACAAGGAGACGCCGATCGCGGGCCCGATCGAGCTGATCGAGGCGATCATGGAGCTCGGCAAGCGCAATGTCGCGATCCAGCGCTATAAAGGGCTGGGCGAGATGAACCCGGAGCAACTCTGGGAGACGACGCTCGACCCCAACAGCCGCGCCATGCTGCAGGTCCGCGTCAGCCATGTCGACGAGGCCGAGGAGGTGTTCTCGACCCTGATGGGCGACCTGGTCGAACCGCGCCGCGACTTCATCCAGCAGAATGCGCTTTCGGTGGCGAACCTGGACGTGTAGAGCGGGGTACCGCGACAGTGCTGCTTCGCCCGGCGTCTCGCGTCAGCGCCGGTCGGCGGGCTTGGAAGGCCGGTGCGAGGTCCAATTGTGGATCTCGTCCGTCGCGTCGCGGCACCATCGATAGAACGCGTCATAGAGCAGCATTCCCGCTTCGAGCTGCTCCAGATCATCCGCATACATGCGCGACAGCCCCAGCGATGCGGCCAGCAGGCCCGGCGCTTCGGGCGCGAGATCGAGACGGCCGGTGTCGGCGCTGCGGACGATGACCGCGAGCCGGGCGAGAGCTTCGATCGAAGCGAGCCCGAATTCCTCGACCATCACGTCGAAGGTGCAGCGCTCGCCACGGTGACTCCAGAAGGTATCCGGACTCTCGATATCGAACGGCGTGGCATTGAACCGATCGGCGACGCCCTGCACTTCAGACGGCGTCACGAAAAGGAACACGGCGCTCGGATCGACAAAGCGGCGGATGAGCCAGGGGCAGGCGATGCGGTCGATCTTGGGGCGCGCGCGGGTGACCCACAGGGTCCGATTCTGGCGATCGCGCGCGGGCAGCCGGACCGCGGGCACCATGGGAAGCCCCGCTTCCCGCCAGGCGATCGCCCCGCCCTCGAGCGATTCTGCCGGTACGCCCGCATGCCGCAGCCAGGCGGCGACACCATGGCTCAGCTTCAGACCCTTCTGGCAGACGATGACGGCGTTGCGCGCCCGGAATTCCGCGGCCCAATCGGCAACGCTGGCAAAGGGGCGCCGGACGGCACCCGGAATCAAGTGGGGATCCGCCTCGAAATCCTCATCCGTCTGGACGTCGATGATGGCGGGACAATTGGGCGTCCCGATCAGGCGTACAAGTTTCTCGACGGGAATGCTGTTGAGCGTGGGCATGCTGCGTCCTCATGAAAAACGGGACGCGATACTTCAGCATGTCGCCTCATGGGGAGATCGCAGGGTCCCCATAGGCTTAATCATCTCGCGGGCATGCCCGACCTGTCAACCGGGCTTGCATCGTCCCAGAAAACCGCCCGATGTGGCTCTCGCCACCCCGTATTCGCGACGCAGGTGCAGCGCGGTAAGGAGATCATCTGGCGGCGCCCAGCTTCGACCACCGGCCGCCCTCCCCTGGCGCGCGCGGCCGAGGAACATTCCGGCACCCATGAACCGTGGTTCTGGCGGGGCGAAAGGCAGGGCGGCGGTGTGCTTTCCGATTTGATGGACCCACAATGTCGAGATGCCCGCCACCTTCTGACGGACCCCGGTGCGCCGCTTCGGTCCTCACTTAAGTAAGATGACCAATCAACCTTGCCGACGCGGCCGACATGGCGGATTTCCTTGATGCCAATTTAATCGCTTGCCTACAATCGATGCCGTCAAAAAAGGCAGGGAGGAAGAAATGTTGCGTCTCACCAGGCTTGCGCTTTCGTCCGTCGCCGCATTGGCGATATCGGCGTTTTCAGCCAGCGCCGACGACTTCAAGATCGGCCTTTCGAATGGCTGGGTTGGCTCCGAATGGCGCACCCAGATGATCGAGGAGGCCCAGGCGGCGGCGGCGGCATGGAAGGCAAAGGGCCAAAATGTCGAAGTCGTGGTTCAGAGCGCCAATGTCGACGTGCCCGGCCAGATCGCCCAGGTCCGCAATTTCATCAATGAAGGCGTCAACGCCATCATCATCAATCCGAACAGCCCGACGGCCTTCGACCCCGTCTTCGCCCAGGCCAAGGAAGCCGGCATCCTCGTCATCGCGACAGACGCCGAAGTCTCATCGCCGGATGCGATCTATGTCGGGATCGATCAGAAGGCCTGGGCCGCCGCCAGCGCCAAATGGCTCGCCGAAACGCTTGGCGGGAAGGGCAACGTTGTGGCGATCAACGGCGTGGCCGGCCATCCCGCGAATGAAATGCGCGTCGCTGGCTACCGGGACGTGTTCAGCCAGTATCCGGGCATCAAGATCCTGAACGAGGTCAATGCCAATTGGGATCAGGCGCAGGGTCAGCAAGCCATGCAGAACCTGCTCGCCACCTATCCGGACATCAACGGCGTGTGGGTGCAAGACGGCATGGCAGCGGGCGCTTGGAAATCGATCATGGACGCGGGGAAGACCGCAGACATCGCGGCGACGGGCGAGATCCGCAAGGACTTCATCGACATCTGGAACAAGGACAAACTGAATTCCGGCGCTTCGGTCAACCCTCCCGGCGTCATGGCCTCGGCATTGAACGTCGCGGTCCTGATGCTGCAGGGCAAGGCGCTCAAGCAGCCCGCCACGGCCGGCCAGTACAAGAACGCCCTGTATCTGCCGATTCCGTTCATCGACGGCAAGAACCTTCCGCAAGTGACCGCCGCTCTGGAGGGCAAGCCGGGCTATTATTCCTACACCAGCCAGCTTTCGATCGAGGACGCCGAGGCGCTCTTCAAATAACATCCTCCCGGCCGGGAGCGCGGTTCCGGTCCGCGCTCCCGAATCCGCGGACCAGGGAGGCTTCATGTCCAGGCTGAAGCTCAGCGGCGTGAGCAAGGCTTACGGCGCCACCGTGGCGCTGAGCCGCGGTGACCTCGAGATCGAGGCCGGCGAGGTCCATGTGCTGATCGGCTCGAACGGTTCGGGCAAGAGCACGCTCAGCAAAATCGTGGCCGGCAGTGTTCGGCCTGATGCCGGTCGGATGCTGCTCGACGAGAAGCCTGTAGACATTTCGGGGCCCCAGGCCGCGCGAGCGCTGGGCATCGGCATCTTCTACCAGGAACTCAGCCTCGCCGCGCATCGCACGGTCGAGGAAAACATCTGCCTCCCCGACTTGCCGAGGAAGGCCGGTTTTTTCGTCGATCGTGCGGCGCTGTCGCGGAAGGCCGCGCGCTACATCGCCATGTTCGAGGGAGTCGCCGGCGAGGGTTTTACGGCCGAATCGACCATGGAAGGCCTTCGCGCCGATCAGCGCCAGCTTGTCGAGATCATGAAGGCGCTCGCCAGCGAAGCGCGCATCCTCATCTTCGATGAGCCGACGTCGGCCCTCGACAGGTCGCAAGTCGATCGCTTCTTCGAGATTCTGCGCCGGCTCAAGGGTGAAGGCCGCGCTGTCGTCTTCATTTCGCACCGCATGGATGAGATTTTCGCTATCGGCGACCGGGTGACGGTGATTCGCGATGGCCGCACCGTCGGCACCTCGCGCATTCCCGACACCACGCCGGCAGCCATCATCCGGCTGATGGTCGGCGAGCAGGAGGAGCTCGTCGCGACAGCGCCCGCTGCGGTGGGCATCGGCGAAACCCTGCTTTCGGTCCGCGACCTGGCGGGTCCGGGCTTCTCCCATGTCGGTTTCGAGGTCGGCAGGGGCGAGATTCTGGGCCTCGGCGGATTGCACGGGCAGGGCCAGTCGTCTGTCTTGCGCGCCATCTTCGGGGCCTTGCCGCCGGCGTCGGGCGAAATCGCGCTGAAGGGCGAACGGCTGGCGGCAAAGACGCCGCGCGATGCGATCCGCCGCGGCGTCGCCTATGTCTCCGGCGATCGCAGCCGGGACGGCGTCATCCAAGGCCGCTCCATCATCGAGAACCTCATGCCGATCCATTATCTGCGCGGCAGACAGTTCATCGCCCGGCCCGCGGACCTGTATGCCAGGGCAAAGCCGGCGGTCGAGGCCCTGCACACCAAGCTCGCCCACTTGGGCGATTCCATCAACGCGCTGTCAGGCGGAAACCAACAGAAGATCGTCATCGCGCGCTGGTTGATCGATCGGCCGGACGTGCTTCTTCTCGACGATCCGACCAAGGGCATCGACCTGTCGACCAAGGCCGATCTCTATGCGCTGGTCCGCAGCCTCGCCGCCAACGGCCTCGGCATCCTGCTTTACTCGTCGGAAGATGCCGAGCTCCTCGCCAACGCCGACCGCATCCTGGTCTTCAATGGCGGGCGGGTGACCCGCGAGTTGGCCGGTGCGGAACGCACCCGCTACAACCTGTATCAAGCCGCGTACGAGGCTGCATGATGGCCGTCGTTGCGGCAGCGCCTTCGCACGGGGTCCGTCACGTAAAGCGCGCTTTCCAGCGCTTCCCGTTCCTGCCGGCGCTGATCATCCTCATCGTCCTGCTCCTCCTCAATGGCCTGTATCAGCCACGTAGCGTCGGCCTTATCGGCATAACGGGACTGGTGAAGACTTATCTGGCCCTCATGCTGCTGGCGGTCGCGCAGACCTATGTCGTCTATGCGGGAGATATCGACCTGTCGGCCGGCTCGATCGTCTCGCTGGTCAATGTCGTTATCGTCGTTCTCATGGAGCAGTGGGGCGGCGGCGGGATTGCGGTGCTGGGAGCGACCGGCATCGGGCTTTGCGTCGGACTCGCCTGCGGCATCGCGAACGGCATCGTCGTAGCGGCTTTCCGTTTGCAGGCGATCGTCGCCACCTTCGCGACTTCGATCTTCTTCGCCGGATTGGCGCTGTATGTGCTTCCGGTCGCCGGCACGCCGGCCCCGGCGGCCTTCTGGCGTACCTTTGGTGGCAGAGTCTTCGAGATACCGTTCGTGTTCTACGCCGTGGTCGCCCTGGCTCTCGTGCTTTACGGACTCGCGCGGACGCGCCTGTCGACGCAGCTGCTCGCCGTCGGCGACGATCGGCAAGCCGCTTATCAGAGCGGATTGCCGGTGACCGCGATCCGCATCAAGGGCTATGCACTCTGCGGATTGTTCGCAGCCCTCGCCGCTTTCTGCGTGACGGGCGACACGGCGAGCGCCGATCCGCTCGTCGGCGGCAAGATGACGCTATTTTCCATCGCGGCCGTGGTGCTTGGCGGCAGCGCGCTGTCGGGTGGATTCGGGACGGTCGCAGGGTCGGTCGTGGGGGCGCTGATCATCGGCCTGATCAACTCGCTGGTCTATTTCGTCGGCACGCCATCGGAGTGGCAGAATCTTGTGCAAGGCCTGGCCATCCTGATCGCATTGATGGCCGGCGTGATCGTCGGGCGAAAGGCGCGGGCATGACGGCGGCCATGGACCTCGCGAAACGGCCGCTCCTGGTCGCGTCGGCGCTGATCGTGGCGCTCCTCGTCGTCGGCGAGGCGATCTCGCCGGGCTTCGCCGCGCCTCAGCAGATCCTGCGGCTGCTCATTGTCGCGGCACTCCTCGGCATCGTCGCCGCAGGCCAGAACCTCGTCGTTCTCGGCGGGCGCGAAGGCATCGATCTCTCCGTTGGCGGCGTCGTGTCGCTGTCGGCGATCATCGCCGGCAATGTCATGAACGGCGCCGATGCGGGCATCCCCCTTGCGCTCGTCGCTTGCGTGGCGACAGGGGCGCTGTTCGGTCTCGTCAGTGGGCTCGGCGTGACACTGCTTCGGATCCCGCCCTTGGTGATGACGCTCGGCATGCTGGGCGTGTTGCAGGGTCTGCTGGTTGTGATCCGCCAGGGCATTCCATCAGGCCGCGCGGCACCGGGATTGTCGGAATTCGTCACACGGTCGCTTGTCCTCGGTGTTCCCGGCATCATCTGGCTCTGGCTGCTGATCGGCATCCTCATGGTGCTGCTTCTGACGCGCACGGTTTTCGGTCATCGCATCTATGCGATCGGCTCCAACGAGCGGGTGGCCTATATGGCGGGCGTGCCCGTCAAGCGCGTACGCATCGCGCTGTTCATGCTGTCGGGCATGTTCGCAGCGATCGCCGGCCTCTGTCTGCTCGGCTATTCGGGTTCGTCCTTCGCCAATGTCGGCGAGCTGTACATCCTTCCGTCCATCATCGCGGTGGTCCTCGGCGGGACACCCTTGTCCGGCGGCAAAGGCGGCTATCCCGGCACCATGGCGGGCGCCTTGCTGCTCGTCATATTGCAGAGCATCCTGACAACCGTGAACATCGCTGAATCCGGCCGCCAGATGGTGTTCGGTGCGACGCTTCTGGTGCTGATGCTCTTCTACGGGCGCGGGAGGGCGATGCGCGCATGAGCGGCGCGGCCCAAAGTCCAATGGTTTCGAGAACGGAGGTTTCATCATGAAGGATTTCCCGAAAGACAGGCTGCGGGTCGGCTTCGTCGGCAGCGGCTTCATCGCCCATTTCCATCTGAAGGCCATGCTGGGCGTGCGCCATGTCGAGGTGACCGGCGTCCATAGCCGCAAGCCGGAGAACCGGGCGCGCATCATCGCGGCAGTGGCCGAGCTGGGGCTCGGGAATTGTCGCGGCCATGACAGCCTTGAATCGCTGTTCCGGGCCGACGATGTCGATGCGATCTGGATCCTGTCGCCGAATTATACGCGGCTCGATGTGATGCGCGCGCTCCACGCGGAGATCAAGGCCGGGCGGTCGAAGGTGTTCGCCGTGGCCTGCGAGAAGCCGCTCGCGCGGACCGTGGCGGAGGCTCGCGAAATGCTGCATCTCGCGGAGGATGCCGGGCTCAACCATGGCTATCTCGAGAACCAGGTGTTCGCGACGCCGGTGCAGCGCGGCAAGGAGATCATCTGGCGGCGTGCGGCCTCGGCAACCGGCCGCCCCTACCTGGCGCGCGCGGCCGAGGAGCATTCCGGCCCGCACGAGCCCTGGTTCTGGCAGGGCGACAAGCAAGGCGGCGGCGTGCTGTCCGACATGATGTGCCATAGCGTCGAGGTCGCCCGCCACCTGCTGACGGAGCCCGGCGCGCCGCGCGGGTCGCTCAAGGTCAAATCCGTCAACGGAACCGTCGCCCATCTCAAATGGACCCGGCCGCACTATGCGAGCGATTTGAAGAAGCGTTTCGGCGCCGAGGTGGATTACCGCAACCGCCCGGCGGAGGATTTCGCGCGCGCCACCGTGTCGCTCGAGGATGCCGAGGGCAACGCCTTGATGATCGAGGCCACGACCTCCTGGGCCTATGTCGGCGCGGGCCTGCGCATCCAGCTCGAGCTGCTGGGGCCCGAATATGCGATGGAGTTCAACTCGCTGGCGACGGGTTTGAAGATCTTCATGTCGCGCGCGGTGACTGGCTCGGAAGGCGAGGATCTGGTCGAGAAGCAGAATGCTGAGCAGGGTCTGATGCCGGTGCTGGAGGACGAGGCGGGCGTCTATGGCTATACCGACGAGAACCGGCACATGGTCGAATGCTTCCGCAAGGGGAAGACGCCGCTCGAGACCTTCCATGACGGGCTGGCCGTGGTCGAGATGCTCATGGGTCTCTACCGGTCGGCCGAGACTGGCCGGACTGTCACCTTCCCCGATCCGGAACTGGAGACCTACATCCCCGTGGTCGCGCGGCGGTCGTCCCCGTCCTGAGTCTCAGACCCGATTGGTCAGGACGTTCAGCACGGTCTGACGGGTGAGGAGCCCGATGACGCCGCCCTGCCCGTCAATGACGGCGGCGTCGCCGCCGCTGTCGATCAGGGCGGCAGCGACCCCTTCGATCTTGTCGGAATCTTTGACCCGAGCCGTCGGAAGAGCACCGCCCTGTGCCGGCCGCATCACCGCGCGGACGCTCAAGACCTTCGCTCTCGGCACGTTCCGGGTGAACTCGCGCACATAGTCCGTCGCGGGCCGCATCACCAGCTCCTCAGGGGTCCCGGTCTGGACCACGACGCCGTCGCGCATGATGGCGATCCGGTCGGCCAGTCGAATCGCCTCCTCGAAATCGTGGGTGATGAAGACGATCGTCTTGCGCAGGACGGCCTGCAGGCGCATGAGCTCGTCCTGCATCTCGCGCCGGATCAGCGGGTCGAGCGCTGAGAACGGCTCGTCGAGGAACAGCACTTCCGGATCGATCGCCAGCGCCCGCGCGATTCCGACGCGCTGCTGCTGTCCGCCCGAAAGCTCGCGCGGATAGAAGCTCTCCTTCCCGGAAAGCCCGACCAGCTCGATCATTTCCATCGCGCGCGCTTCGCGCTTGGCCCGGGCGACACCCTGGATCTCCAGGGGGAAAGCGACATTGCCCCGGATGGTCTCATGCGGCAGCAGGGCGAAATGCTGGAACACCATCGCCATCTTGTGGCGGCGAATGTCGTTCAGCGCCGCATCCGGCAGTGTCAAGAGATCCTGGCCGTCGAGCAGCACGCGCCCCGCCGTCGGCTCGATCAGGCGCGACAGGCAGCGCACCAGGGTCGATTTCCCGGAGCCCGACAGGCCCATGATGACAAAGATCTCGCCGCGCCGGACCGTCAGCGACACATCGCGCACCGCGGCGACAAAGCCGGCGGCCAGGATTTGCTCCGCGGTCGGGGGCGAGGTCCGATGTTTCAGGAACGGCGCCGCGTCGCTGCCGAACAGTTTCCAGACGCCTTCGCAGACGATCTTGACGGGTTCGGCCGCATTCATTCGGCGGCACTCTGCGGCATGGCGGCACCCGCATCGTCGGCGGTCTGCAGAACCTCGAGGCCTGTCGAGGCGAAGCGGCTCAAGGTCTCGTCGTCGCGGCAATCGGTAATCAGAAGATCGATATCGCCGGCGCGAAGCGCCGTGATGCGGTCGCGCTGGCGCAGCTTGCGCGCGGTCGCCAGCACGGCCGTCTTCCGCGAGCGGTCGTGCATCAACCGGGCCAGGGTCGCGTCGGTCTCGTAGGAATAAGTCAACCCGTCCTCGACGGTGAAGCCTTCTGCCGCGATCAACGCCAGATCGGCATTGAAGGCGGCCAGCATCTGCTCGGCAAAGGCGCCCGAGGTGCCGAGCGTCCGGTGCCGGAGATTGCCGCCCAGCAGATAGACGCTGACGCCGGGACTCTCCGACAGAATCGTCGCCACATTGACGCCCGGCGTGACCACGGTGAGCCGCATCCGCGCCGCCGCGATCTCGCGCGCGACCGCCAGCATGGTCGAGCCGTCATTCATCAGGATCGTGGTGTCGGGTTCGATCTGGCGCATCGCCATATGCGCGATCGCGCGCTTGGCATCGGTGTCGACCTGCTCGCGCAAGGCGAATTCCTGATCGGCGCCGCGGGGCGCCTCGACGATGGCACCGCCATGGGTGCGCCGGATCAGGCCTTCTTCCTCGAGCAGGGTGAGATCGCGCCGGATGGTCGCGACCGACGCGCCCAGCATGCGCGACAGGGCCTCGACCGAGACCGCCCCGGCCGTCGTCAATTGGCGCTGGATCTCCATGCGCCGGGCCGCCGGATTATGGATGCGTTCGCTCATGGCCTCAGTCTATGCGACGTTTTTCGAGTCGAAAACAAGCAAATTCGATCATTATAATGTCATTTTATGATTGATTTTGAGCGCTCGCTGGAGAATCCTCCTCTGGCATGGGACGGCCGCAAAACGGGCGCCCCGCTGGGAGACCACAAGAAAGAAGCGAGGGAGACAGGCCATGAAGAGGGGGAAGCGAGCGATGCTGACCGCTTGCGCGATCGCAACGGCGATCGCCTGGGGCGCCATGAGCGTGCCGGCGCGCGCGGCGGTGCCGGAGTCGGATCAGCCGATCAAAATCGTGATGATGGGTTACTCCGGTGACAACATCATCATGTACATCTACGGCAAGATCATCGAGAAGCTCGGCTACCGCATTGAATACACGCCGGCGGATTATCTCGGCCAGTTCGCCGGCATCGAGACCGGCGATCTGGATATCGGCTCGCCGGGCTGGGACACCACCGCCAAGGCCGCACTGAAGGCGGCCTTCGACACCGGCAAGGTCCTGAACATGGGGGATATGGGAATCCCGGTTCAGGAGGACTGGTGGTATCCGCTCTATGTAAAGGATGTCTGTCCGGGTCTGCCGGATTGGAAGGCGTTGCTGAAGCCCGACTGTGTCAAAGCCCTGTCGGTGGCGGAGACGGCACCCAAGGCTCGATTCCTGTCGGGCCCGATCGAGTGGGGCGGACATGATGCCGAGCGCATCGAAGCCATGGGATTGCCCTTCGACGTTATCCATGCCGGCAGCGATGGCGCCCTGACGGCCGAGATCGTCGCGTCGATCAAGCGCAAGCAGCCGATCATCGCCTGGACCTGGGAGCCGTTCTGGGTTCCCGCGCAGTATCCCGGCGAGTTCGTGAAATGGCCGGACTATGAGGATGCCTGCTACGACGATCCGAAATGGGGGATGAATCCCGACAAGGCCTTCGATTGCGGCCGGCCGAAGGGGAAAATGTGGAAGACGGCCTGGGCGGGTGGCGAGACCATCTGGCCGAAGGCCTACGACGTGTGGCGCAAGATGCAGCTCGATACCAAGACCATGGGCGAGCTCGTCTATAAGAGCGACGTCGAGGGCGTGCCGACGGAGCAGGTCGCGGAGCAGTGGATCGAGCAGAACGAAGCGGTCTGGAAGCCCTGGGTCCAGTGAAACAGGCAGGCGCGAAACGGTTGGCGTGAGGCCGCCGTTTCGCGCCGGCATTTTTCACGGATGGCAGGCAATCGGGATGACTTCCGCATGATCGGCGTCGCGGGGCGCAAGCCCTCCTCCGCGGGCGGAATGCTGCCCGCTTTCACATTGCTGACGCTGTCCCTGAAGGGCGCGCTGCCTTTGCTGCTGGCCGTGGCTGTGACGCTGATCCTGATGCTGGCGGCGTCGCGTCTCCCCTGGGCGGTCGCCTATCCCAAGGACTGGATCATTCCCTTCGACCGCTGGCTCGGGGCGGCGATCAACTGGCTGCTGCGCAAGGCCGACCTGGGACCCTTCATGGTCAAGGATGTGACGCGAGCCTTCGGCGCCATGCTGGATTTGCCGACCTTGCTGCTGAAGGGCCTTCTCGCCAAGGGATTCGAGATCCGGTTGGGCGACAGCGTGTTGCGCATCCCGCCCTTGTCCTGGGTCGGCGTCACGGCGGTCTTCGTCGCCATCGCGATGAGTCTCAAGGATCGGCGGCTCACGCTGATCACCTTGGGCTCCTTTCTTTACGTCGCGGTGATCGGACTATGGCGCAGCACCATGGAGACTTTCGCCACGGTCATCGTCGCCGTCATCATCGGCATCGCCGTTGGCTTGCTGCTCGGTATCGCCGCCTATCGGTGGCGCAAGGTCGATCGCGTCCTGACCCCGATCCTCGACTTCATGCAGACCGTGCCGGTCTTCGCCTATCTCGTGCCGGCGCTGATGCTGTTCGGGTATGGTCCGGCGGCCGCCCTCGTCATCACGCTCATCTACGCCATGCCGCCGATGACGCGCATCACCACGAACGCCCTCGCTCAGGTCGATCGGGAGATTCTCGAGCTGGGACGCATGACAGGCTGCTCGCGTCGCCAATTGATGTGGCGCGTCCTGCTGCCTTCGACCCGCTCTCGCCTGATGGTCGGTGTCAACCAGGTCATCATGCTGACGCTCAATATGGTGATCATCGCCTCGATGATCGGCGCCGGCGGGCTCGGCTACGACGTCTGGCAGGCGTTGAAATCGCTGCGGATCGGGCAGGGCGCGGAAGCGGGTATCGCCATCACGCTTCTTGCGATCGTTCTCGACCGCCTGAGCCAGCGCTATGCGTCGCGCTGGCCGCTTCACACCGAACGCCGCGGCTCCTTTCTCGCACGCCATGGCATCCTGGTGGCGGGTCTGCTGGTGGCTCTCGTCACCACCATCGGCGGCATCTGGCTGCCCTGGCTCGAGCATTATCCCGAGACCGCGACGCTCTCCACCGGGCGGTTCTGGGACGACATCGTCGACTGGGTGAACATCAATCTCTTCACCTATATCAGCGCGGTTCGCGACTTCCTCTTCATCTATCTGCTGCGGCCGACCAAGGATTTCCTGCTGGCCCTGCCCTGGCCGGGCGTTCTGGCGCTCCTCGGCGCTTTCGGTTGGCGTCTGGGCGGCCTGAGGCTGGCGCTGCAAGTCGTGATGCTGGCACTCTTCATCGCCGTCGTCGGTCTCTGGGAACAGGCGATGACGGCGGTCTATCTGGTCGGCGTCTCGGTCCTGATCGCCGCCGCCATCGGCCTGCCGATCGGCGCCGCCGCGGCGGCCAATGACAGGCTGCACCGGGTGCTGCAGGTGGTGCTCGATACGCTCCAGACCTTGCCGACCTTTGTTTACCTCATTCCGGTCATCATGCTCTTCAGCGTTGGAGACTTCTCCGCCATGGTCGCGGTCGTTCTCTACGCGATCGTGCCGGCGATCCGCTATACCGACGCGGCTATCCGGCAGGTGCCATCGCATGTCGTGGAGGCAGGCCGCAGCTTCGGCTGTTCGCGCCGGCAGCTGCGGCGGCGGATCATTATTCCGCTGGCACTCCCCGACATCGTGCTCGGTCTCAACCAGACGCTGATGCTGGGCATCAGCATGCTGGTGATCACGGCCCTCGTCGGCACGCGCGACCTGGGGCAGGAAACCTTGATCGCGCTCTCCAAGGTCGATCCCGGGCGCGGCGTCATCGCCGGTGTTTGCGTCGCCTTCATTGCGATCATCGCCGACCGGCTGCTGCGCGCCTGGGCGGAGAAGCGCCGCCGGGAACTGGGGCTCGATGACGCCGCGCGCTGAAACCAGGGCCGGCGATCATGCGCCCGCGGTCGCCGTCATCGGCGGGGGCGCCACCGGCTGCGCAGTGGCGCGCGATCTGGCCTTGCGGGGCCTGCGCGTGACGCTGATCGAAGCCGGCGATCTCGGAACCGGCACCAGCAGCCGCTTCCACGGGATGCTCCAGAGCGGCGCCCGTTACGCCGTCAGCGATACGGTCTATGCGGCCGAATGCATGCGCGAGCGCCGGACCGTGGCGGCCTTGATTCCCGGAGCGGTCGAGGCCGTCGGCGGGCTGTTCGTGGCGCTGCGCGAGGATCCGCCGGAGTTTCCAGATCGTTTCGTCAAAGGATGTCAGGCGGCGGCGATTCCGGTCGAGGAGATCGATCCCGCGTTGGTAATGCGTGAGGAGCCGCATCTGAGCCGCGACATCCGGCGCGCCTTCACGGTTCCCGACGCAACCATCAATCCCTGGCGGCTCTTGAACGCGCTTGCGGCCGATATCGAAGCGCATGGCGGCCGCGTGTTGCGCCGCCATCGGCTGCTGGCGGTCATGACCCAGGGCGGCCGGGTCAGGGGCGTCGAGCTGGAAAGCGTCGAGGGCCGCCGCGTCATTCCCGTGGATGCCGTCGTCAATGCCGCGGGCCCCTGGGCGGGGCGGATCGCGACACTCGCGGAACAATCGATCGGGCTTCAATTGACCAAGGGCTCGATCCTGGTTCTCGCCCATCGGATGGTCGGCAGGATCGTCAATCGATGCCGGCCGCCGAGCAGCCATGACATCATCGTGCCGACGGGCACCGTCGGGCTGTTCGGGACGACATCGGAGGTCGTCGAGGATCCGGGAACAACCTATGTGCGGCCGGAGGAAGTGCAGGCGCTTCTCGACGGTGCCGCGCCGCTCATTCCGGAGATCCGCTCCTTTCGTGCCTTGCGCGTCTGGGCGGGGGTGCGGCCCCTGGTGAAACCGGAAGCCTGGCCGGAGAACCAGCCGCTGCCGCGCCGTCATCAGGTGATCGATCACAGCGCCCAGGGCCTCGGCGGCTTCTTCACCGTCTGCGGTGGTTCGCTGACGACCCATCGTTCGATGGCGGCGGATGCGGGCGATCATCTCTGCCGCCAGCTCGGCTGGAATGCGCCCTCATCGAGCGCGACGACGCCGTTGCACGGCGCCGGGACCGAAGCCTGGCACCCGGTCGCCGGCCATGCCCAGTCGGAAAAGGCGCAGGCCTTCTCGCGCCAGCTTTGCGAATGTGAGGCGGTCCAGGCCGGGGAGGTCGACCGCCTGCTCGGCGAGAATCCGGACATCACGCTCGACGATCTGCGCCGGCGCTTGCGGGTCGGCTTCGGTCCCTGCCAGGGCACCTTCTGCGCCCCTCGCGCTGCGGATCTGCTGGCCGCCTTGCGCCCCGATGCCGACGCGGCCGGCGAGCTCCATGGTTTCTGGCAGGAACGGCTCAAGGGAATCGCGCCCGTCGCCTGGGGCCCGCAGGCGCGCCAGCTGCTGCTGAATGACAGCGTCTATGAACGGACCCTGGGTCTGCGTCTACCCGACAGGATGCCGACGTGAGAGAGACGGACGCGATCGTTATCGGTGCCGAGCTGGAGGCGCTGTTGGCAACCCTGCGCCTGCTGCAGCAGGGTGCGAGCGTGCGGTTGCTCGCAACCGGCGGCGGCTCACTGCCCTATGCGCCGGGTGGCCTGCAATTGCTCGGCCGGGATCCGCAAGATCCGGTCCGCGCGATCGCGAACCCATTCGAAGCGGTGGAGCGCCTTCCGCTGCAGCATCCCTTGCGTCATGTCGGTCGCGAGCGCATTGGGCCAGCCCTCGACTGGTTCCTCGATCTGATGGAACGGCTTGGCGCCGCATGGCAGAGGGAGCCGCAGAATCGGCCTGTCATCGCCATGGCGGGAGAAACCCGCAGCGTTCTCGCCAGGCCGCAATCCCAGGCCTCGCTCGACGCGCTCACCGGGCATCGCATCGCGGTCCTGGCCTTCGAACGCTTCAGGGATTTTCCCGCCGCTCTCATCGTTGCCGGCTTGCGTCGACAGGGCCTCGACGCGATCACGGTACGGGTCGATCCCAAGCTCGACTGTCCGGACAGCGTGAGATTCGGTCAGGCGCTCGATCGTCCGGGAGAAGCGGCCGCCTTGCTCGAAACCGTGCGCAAGGCACTTCCGGCCGGCCGGGATCTGGTGCTGTTTCCGGCCATTCTCGGCATCGCCCGGCATCGGCAGATCTTCGATCTGGCGCGGCAAGTCCTGGACGCGCCGGTGTTCGAAGGCGCCACCCTGCCGCCCTGTCTGTTCGGCGTCCGGTTGCATCACCTGCTCATGCGTGAGATCTCGCGCCTCGGCGGCCTGGTTCAGCCCGGCATGAGAAGCTTGCGGGGGCTGATCGAGGCGGGTCGCTGCCAGGGCATCGGCGACGGCGAAGGCCGGCATCATCGAGCGTCGCACTATATTGCGGGCAGCGGCGGCGTACTCATGGGCGGGCTGGAGGTCGATTCCCGGGGTCACATCGCCGAGACGATTTTCGGCCTGCCCATTCATCAGACCGATCCGCTCGGGCGGCGCTCGCCCGCGGAGACCATCGACGCCTTGCATCGGGCGGGCGTCGAGACCGATTCCTCGTTCCGGCCGACCGGCGGCGACGGGGCCGTCGTTGAAAATCTTCGGGTGATCGGCGCGACCTTGGCTCATTGGAACCCGACGCTCGAAGAATCATCCGAAGGTGTCGCGATCGGCACGGCCTGGGCGGCCACCGGGAATGCAGCGGGAGCTTCGCACTGATGGCCGGTCTCGTCCTCGGTATCGATCATGGCGGCAGCACCACGACGGCGATGCTGCTCGAGCCGGGCCGCGGCCCTCTCGGCAGCGCCTCCGTGCCGATGCCGAAACGCACGCCCTGTCCCGATCATGTCGAGCATGACGCGCAGGATTTCCTGACCAGCAGCCTGGCCGCGGCGCATCGGGTGCTCGATCAGGCCAACCGAAGCTGGAGCGATGTCTCCGCCATCGGAATCGCCAACCAGGGCGAAACCAGCATGGCCTGGTCCAGTTCGAGCGACGGGGTCTTCGGCCCGGCGCTTTCCTGGGAGGACCGCCGGACCGCGGCGCTCTGCAGGAACCTCGCAGCGCATGGCGTCGATCGGCTCGTCCGCGATCGCACTGGAATCATCCTCGATCCCTATTTCTCGGCGTCGAAATTCCACTGGCTCACTCATGATGTCGCGGCGGCCAAGGCTGCGCGCAGTGCAGGAACCCTGCGGCTGGGCGGTACCGACAGCTTTGTCATCGACCGGCTCACCGGTAGCCAGACCCACGCGACGGATCCCGCGACCGCGTCACGCACCGCCCTCTTCGACATCCGGAAGCGATGCTGGGACGAGGATCTGCTCGCGGCTTTCGACATCGACCGGGACGCCATGCCCGAGATACGGGACACCACCGCGGATTACGGCCGGGTTCGGCATCCGGACGTTTCCGCGCCCGAGGCAAGGATCACGGCCGACGCCGTCGATGCCCATGCGGCGCTGTTCGCGCAAGGCTGCTGGGACCGCTCCAGCGTCAAGGCGACTTACGGCACCGGCGCCTTCATCGAGGTCAATAGTGGCGAGGAGATTATCGAGCCCGACGGAAAGCTTCCAGTGTTTGTCGCCTGGCAGATCGATGGCAGGGCTAACTACACGATCGAGGGGAGCGTCTTCTCGGTCGGTTCGGCGATCGACTGGGCGGTCCGCACCGGCCTGATGCCATCGGCAGCTGAATCGGCCGCACTCGCAGCCAGCGTCTCCGACACCGCCGGCGTGGTGCTGGTGCCGAGCTTCACGGGCATCGCGGCGCCGCACTGGATTCCAACGGCGCGCGCCTGCCTGCTCGGATTGGGCCTCGACACGACCCGTGCGCATATCGCGCGGGCGCTGTTGGACGGAATCGCGTTCAGTTGCGCCGAGGTGATCCGGGCCCTCGACGAACGTCTGGGCGGCAGCCTGAGGCTGGTGAAGGCCGATGGTGGGCCCAGCCGCAATGGCTATCTGATGCAGCGCCAGGCGGATCTGCTCGGCATGCCGGTCACGGTCGCCGAGGAAGCCGACATGACGGTGCTGGGCGCGGCCTTGCTGGCGGCGATCGGCGCCGGCGCCCTGACGATGGCGGATGTCCGGGACATGCCGCGGCGCGGCCACAGCTATGAGCCCCGGATATCGACGGATGAGCGCGAGGCGGCCTGGGCCGGTTGGCGCAAGTCAATGGCACCTCTGCTGGAAGGAACCGCCTCATGACGGCGCCAATGACGACATCGTTCATTCGCGAGAATGAAGCCGGCGGACCTCTGGCGATCCTCGCCACCATGGACAACTGCACCAAATGCGGAATCTGCCAGACCTATTGCCCGGTCGCGGCGGTGACGAGCGAATTTCCGGGACCCAAGGTGGTGGGACCGCAGGCGCAGCGCTTCCGCGCGATCGAAGCGATTGCGGAAAGCGCGATCGGGCTTTGCAGCGGTTGCGGCGTCTGCACCAGCGTCTGCCCGAACGGCGTGGCGATCACCGACATCATCGCGATTGCGAAGGCGGCATCGGTCGAGAACGGAAACAAGCCGGCCCTCGGCTTGCGTCTGCTCAATCGCCCCGATCTGGTCGGGCACCTTGCGGGCTCCCTGCCTTGGCTCGCCAATTCGCTGTTCGCGAGCCGACCCTTGCGCCGTCTCGCGGAGAAGGTTCTGGGCATCAGCGCCGACGCAGCCCTGCCACATATCGAAGGCGGGGCTTTCAGGCGCTGGTTCTCCCAGCAGGAGCAACCGAACGGGCCGGCCATCGCCTATTTCACGGGGTGCACTGTCGAAAACTATGAGGCCAATGTCGGCAAATCCGTGGTGCTGCTCCTCAATCATCTGGGTTTCCGCGTCGAGCTGCCGACGGATCTTTGCTGCGGGCTTCCCCTGCTTTCGAACGGCGAATGGCCACCCGCTCGCGAAAGGGCACAGCATCTGACGAAGGCGCTGGCGCCATCGGCAAGAACGGCCCAGGCGATCGTTTCGAGCTCGACGAGCTGCAGCCTGACCCTGCGCAAGAAATATGCCGCCTATCTCGACATGAAGGATGGCGAGAGTTCCGAGGTCGCCACGGCGACGATCGATATCTGCGGCTTCTTACGCGACCTGCCGGCGGAGCCGCTGGAGTCGCGTCTGAAGTCAATGCGCCATACGGCGCTTTATCATGGCCCCTGCCAGCTGCGCGGCCATCAGATGGGCTGGCCTGCCGTCGAGCTTCTGTCCCTGATTCCGGGTCTCCAGCTGCAGCTGTCGTCGGCCGTGTGTTGCGGAACCGCCGGAACTTACGGCTTCGATCGCGACAAGCGCGCCGTGACCGATGCCGTTGCGGTCACGCTCTTGGATCAAATCCGCGTGTCGAAACCCGATTTCATCATCTGCGACAGCGAGACCTGTCGCTGGCATATCGCCGCGGAAAGCGGCCTGCCCTGCTTCCACCCCGTCGAGATTCTGCTGGCATCCATCGAGGGAAGGGGCCCGCTTGCGGATTGAGGGCCGTTTGGGCTCCTCGCAAGGAACCGCAGCCGTCAATCCTAACCCGCGATCGCGATGATCTCCGGGCTCGTGGCCGTCGCGGGCGAGCGGTCCCAATTGCCGTACCAGGCGATGTCCCGGAATCCCGCCTCGGCGAGGAAGCCCGCGAATTCCCTATGGCTCATGAAGCGCAGCGTGTGCGGCGCCACCACGATGTCGTCGGGGCCGAAGCGGAAATGGGTTTCGAAGGTCACGAGCTGGCCCACCTCCGACCGGATGTCGTAATGCACCTCGACCTTGCCGATGCCGGGGACCTCGAGCGTCTCGCGGGTCTGGCCGGGCTTCCAGCTGTCCCAATCCCGCAGCTCGGGGTTCCGCGTCTCCCCTCCGGCCCCGGGGAGCTTGGGCGCCGGGTTCCCGGGGCGTCAAGTTCCCGGACGAGAAGGGGGTCGATTGCTACCGTCCGGCCCGAGACCGACCCTATCGGGCGAAGACTTGCGGGCCGGTGCCGCCGAGCCAGCCTTCGAGCAGCTGGAGACGGTCATTGCCGAAGAAGAGCTTGCCGCGGCAGATGACGGTGGGGACGCCGAAGACGCCATGGCCGATCGCCTCGCTCGTGTTCGCTTCCAATCGCTGGCGATAGGCGTCGTCGGCGACGGCGTGGGAGATCTCGGCACCGTCGAGGCCGCAGGCGGCGCCGATCCGGGCCAGCTCCTCGAGGCTCGAGATGTCGCGCTCCTCCGACCAATAGGCGCGGAAGACGGCGAGCGTGAATCCCTTCGCCTGGCCCAGCTCGTCGGCGCGCAATACGGCGCGCAGAGCCCGGGCGGGCCGCAGCGGATAGTTCGGGTGATAGCGCAGCGAGAGGCCGTAGAGCGCGGCCCAGTCCTGGAGGTCCTGCTTGTACCAGGCGAGGAAGGCCGCGTTCTCTTCCAGCGGCCGCCTTCCGTCGATCGCCTCGATCAGGCGGGGCAGATGCAAGGGGCGCCAGCGCACCGCCATGCCATGGCGCGCGGCCAGCGCCTCGATCTGGGTCGCGGCCAGATAGGCCCAGGGGCTGTGGAAGTCGAACCAGAAATCGAGGGTCTCGGCTGCCATCAGCGGGCGTCCTTGGGAGGGAGCCGTGCTCATGTCATCGGCTCCAGCTTGCCGGCCAGCGCCAGCTCGCGCAGTGCGGTCTTGCGGATCTTGCCGCTCGCCGTCATGGGGAAGGTCGCGACGCGAAAGAAGCGGCTCGGGATCTTGAAGCGCGCGATGCGCCCATCGCAGAACTTCGCGAGGCTCTCCGGATCGACAGGCGCGCGCGCCTGCACCGCCGCGACGACGACCTCGCCGTAATAGGAGTCGGGCATGCCGAACACCGCGATCTCGGCCACGGCGTCGTGGCCGCGCATCAGATTCTCGATTTCGACCGGATAGATGTTCTCCCCGCCGCGGATGATCATGTCGCGCAGCCGCCCGCCGGCGATAGCGAGGCGACCTTCCGGCGTCAGATACCCCAGATCGCCCGTCTGGAGCCAGCCGTCGG
Organism: Hypericibacter sp.; assembly: GCF_050729195.1. Taxonomy (NCBI): domain Bacteria; kingdom Pseudomonadati; phylum Pseudomonadota; class Alphaproteobacteria; order Rhodospirillales; family Dongiaceae; genus Hypericibacter; species Hypericibacter sp. Next base: position 19,182 of record NZ_JBOHKS010000062.1, on the reverse strand, counting down.
CGTCGATGGTTTCCGCCGTCTCCGCCGGCTTCTTGTAATAGCCGCGCATGACCATGCCGCCCCGAGCCTGGATCTGCCCCACACCGCCGGTATCGAGAACGATGCCGGTCTGCGTGTCGGCGATGCGAACATCATAGCCGGGCAGGGGCCGGCCCGCCGTGGCGAGACGATCCTCGTCGTCGAACTCGGGACAGGCGATGAGCGTGCTCGATTCCGTCTGGCCATAGACCTGCGCCAGGCGCGGCATCGGATATTCCGCGACGCAGCGTTCCAGGACTGCGGGATCGACATCGGCGCCGCCGCAGGTGCCGGCCTTGAGCGAGGAGAGATCGAATTCGCGCCGCCGCGGATGATCGAGCATGCCGGCATAGGAGGTCGGCACGCCCGATAGGAGGGTGCAGCGTTCCTGCTCGATGACCTCGAACATCGCCACCGGATCGAAGGCCGGCACGCCGACATAGGCACCGCCGCATTGCAGACTGCCCAGCAGATTCATGATGCAGCCGGCGCAATGGAACAGCGGGATGATCGAGGTCCAGCGGTCCCCGGCAACAACGCCCAGCCGGTTCGCCGTGCCCCAGCTGTTGCCGAGCATGCCGAGATGGGTGAGAAGCGCGCCCTTGGGAAAACCGGTCGTACCCGAGGTGTAGAGCAGCGCCGCGACGTCGCTCGAATTGACCGCCGGCAGATCGCCGCCGACGTCGCGGCCTTGCGCGATCAGCGCGTCGAAGCCGACAGCGCTGCCCTCGGTACCATCGAAGCAAACGACATGGCGCAGCAGCGGCAGGCGCGGACGCAGGCCCTCCACCATCTCGAGATAGGGGTTGGAGCGGAAGCTGCGCGACAGCAACAGCGCGCGGCTGTCGGACTGATCCAGCGCATAAGCCAGGTCGTCTTTGCGCGAATGGCTGTTGATCGGCACCATGACCAGGCCCGCCAGCGCCAGAGCGAGCTGAGTCACGGGCCATTCGAGGCGATTCTCTGCCAGCAGCGCCACATGCTGGCCCGGCTCCAACCCCTGCGCCAGAAGTCCGCGCGCCAGGCTTTCCGCCTGGTCGAGCCAGCCGGCGAAACTCAGCCGCGCGCCCGCCAAGGGAAAGCACAGCGCCCCGGCATCGGGACGCCGCGCCGCATGATGGCGCAGCGCCGCACCGGGGGTCTCGAAAGGGCTGGGATAGGAATCGGTCATGGCGGGCATCGGTGCCCGCCACTTTATGTGATGGGTTTTGCCCGGTGCAATGCGGCAGTCGCGGCCGCCGTCTTGCCCGACGGCCGTTACGGCAGCCCCAACACCTTCTCCATCCGGTAATTGATGAAGCGCTGGCCGCGTATCGACACGGTCTGCGGGGCGAGGAGATGGAAGCCGCGGCGCTCGAAGAAGGGTTTCGCCGTGATGCTGGCCTCGGTATGGAGGCAGTCGATGCCCTGATGGCGGGCCGAGCTTTCGACTTCGGCGAGGAGGGCGCTGGCGACGCCACGGCCCTGATGGTCCGGATGGACGAACATCATGTCCAGATGGCCGTCCGGCTCGAGGTCGCTGAAGCCGACCAGCGCGCCGTCGATCTCCGCCACCCAGGCGGGCCGGCCCGCATATTGCTCGGCCCAGTCTGTCCGATCGATCTCGTCGGGCGCCCAGGCCAGGACCTGTTCCTGCGAATAGTCGCGCCGCGCCACCTGGCGGACCGAGGCGCGGAAGATGTCGATCAGCGCGTCGACATCGCCCGGGCGATAAAGGCGGATATGGCCCCGGAAGGCCGGCCGTTGGCTCAAGACTGTCAATGTCCCCCGCGTCGGGCTGCGGCCCTATTGCCCGCCGACACATTGCTCCGCGATCATCCGGCCGATGGGAATTGCCGAAGTCGCGGCCGGCGACGGGGCATTGCAGACATGTAGCATCCGGTCGCTCTTCAGGAACATGAAATCATGGGATAGGCCGCCATTGCGCATGACGGTCTGGGCCCGGATCCCGGCTTCGATGGGACGCAAATCCGCGGCTGTCAGGCTCGGGCAATATTTCCGGCATTCCGCCAGATAGGCGGATTTGACCAGCGAGTTGGTCAGCTCGGTGACGCCCGATTTCAGGTTCTTGCCGATCAGGCGCCAGAAGCCGGGGAAGGACATGAACTCCGCGACATCTGCGCCATTGAAGGAAAATTTTCGGTAACCCTCGCGCGCGAAGCCCAGCACCGCGTTGGGACCCACGGTCACGCTGCCATCGATCATCCGGGTCAGGTGGATGCCGAGGAAGGGCAGGCCCGGATCGGGGATCGGGTAGATCAGATGCTTGACGATGTCGGACTTGGCCGCCGGCAGCTCGAAATACTCGCCCCGGAAGGGCACGATCTGATGCTCGATCTTGAGGCCGGCCAGCCGCGCCAGCCGGTCCGACTGGAGGCCGGCGCAGGCCACGAGCTGGCGCACCTGCCATTGCTTCTCACCGGCGCGGATCGAGACCTCCGATCCCGTCTCGCCGATTGCCGTGACCGCGGCGCCCGTCTCGATCCGGCCGCCCGCCTGGCGGATCCGGCGCCCCATCGCCTCGCAGACCTGCTTGTAGTCGACGATGCCGGTGGTATCGACATAGAGGGCGCCGATGCCGACGATATGCGGCTCGCGCCGCCGCAGCTCCTGCGCGTCGAGACGTTCGAATTTGATGCCATGGGTCACGGAGCGTTCGGCCAGCGCCGCCATGCGTTGCAGCTCGAGCGCATTGGTCGCCACCAGCAGTTTGCCGCAGATCTCGAACGGGATGCGTTCCTCGGTGCAGAACTCCTTGACCGCCAAGGCGCCTTCCTTGCAGAGCTTCGCCTTGAGGCTGCCGGGCGCGTAGTAGATTCCGGAATGGATGACGCCGCTGTTATGGCCGGTCTGATGGCGGCCCAGCGCCGTCTCCTTCTCGATCAGGACGATGCCGGCACCCGGGCGAAGCGAAGCCAGACTCATGGCGGTGGCCAAGCCGACAATGCCGCCGCCAATGACGCCGAAGTCATAAATCATCGGATAACTACCGCTGTGGAAGGGATGAGGGACGCGCCGGTCAGGGCGCCGGGTGAGGGCTGAAACGCGGGGCGTCGGTGAGCAGGCGGCGGGTCTCCTCCGCCTGCGGTTGCTCGAGAACCGCGCGCACCGAGCCGAGCTCGACGATGCGCCCGCTCTGCATCACCGCGACCTGCTGCGCGATGCTGCGGACGAGCGCCAGATTGTGGGTGACGAAGAGCATCGTCAGTCCCTGCTCCTGCTGCAGCTGACCCAAGAGCTCCACGATCACGGCCTGGACCGAGACGTCGAGCGCCGAGGTCACCTCGTCGCAGACCAGCAGCAGCGGCTCGGCGATGAGCGCGCGCGCGATCGCGGCACGCTGGCGCTGACCGCCGGAGAGCTGATGCGGGAATCGTTCCGCCGTGCGCGTCGGCAGGGCGACGCGTTCCAGCGCCTGCGCCACGCGCTCCTGCGCGGTGCGGCTCGAGACGGGCTCGAACTCGTGCAGCGCGATCGCGATGGAATCGCCGACGCTGCGGCGCGGATTGAGCGAGGCATAGGGATTCTGGAAGATATACTGGATTCGCCGGCGCGCCTCGGCGCTGCGGCGCCGGGCGCCTGCCGCGATCGGGGCGCCCTGGAATTCCATGACGCCGTCGAGCTCGCGATGAAGCCCCGCGATGCAGCGCGCGAGCGTGGTCTTGCCCGATCCGGATTCGCCCACCAGTGCCAGACAGCTGCGCGCGGGCAGATCGAGCGTGATGCCATGGAGGACTTCCTTGGCACCGTGGAACGCGCGGAGATTTCCAATCCGGAAGAGCGGTGCCGCCGTCGAGCCCGGGGACTCCAGGAGCGAGGCGGCAGACGAGGGAGAACATTCCTGCTCGCCGCTGCGGATGCAACGGACCTCGTGGCCGGCGGCGATCGGCGTGAAGGGCGGGGGTGCCGCACGGCAGGCCTCGATCGCCAGCGGACAACGGGGCGCGAAGCTGCAGCCGGCCGGCCGCCGGCCGGGATCGGGCGCCTGGCCCGGAATGCCCTGGAGCCGCAGGCTGCCATCGAGATCGGGCACGGCGCGGATCAGTGCCCGCGTATAAGGATGGACGGGACGGTGCAGCACCTGCGCGGTCGGGCCCATCTCGACGATGCGGCCGGCATACATGACCGCGACCCGCGTCGCCAGCGAGGCGATGACGGCCAGATCGTGGCTGACATAGACGGCGGCGACGCCATGGCGCGCGCAAAGCTGGCGCACCGTCTCCAGCACATGCGCCTGGGTGGTCACGTCGAGGCCGGTGGTGGGCTCATCCATCACGATCAGCCGCGGCCGGTTCGCGAAGGCCATGGCGATGGCGATGCGCTGCTGCTGCCCGCCCGACATCTGGTGCGGATAGGCGTCGAGGAACGCCGGCGTTGCCGGCAGCTTGACCTCGGCCAGGAGATTGAGAAGCGCCGCCTCCCGGCCCGTGGCTGGTCCCTTCAGGCATTCGCTCATCTGGGTACGAATGCGCAGGCCCGGATTGAGCGCCGTGCCCGGATCCTGCGGCACATAGCAGACCAGCTCGCCCCGGAGGTCGTTCACGGCCGCCTCGGGCAGCCTCAGCAGGTCCTGGCCGGCGATCAGCACCGAGCCGCCCGCGATGGCAAGACCGCGGCGGCAATGTTTCAGCAACGCCAGCCCGACCGTCGTCTTGCCCGATCCGGATTCGCCGACCAGCCCCAGGATCTCGCCCGGCACCAGATCGAAGCCGACCTCGTCCACCACGTCGGCAGCCGAACTGGCGATGACGACGCGCAAGTCTCGCACCGCGATACTCTCAGGCACGCCGGCATCGATGGGGCTGGTGGCGAGCACGGATGTCATGCGGTCGGCTCCGCCGGCGCGATCGGCGAGGTCGCCGCCGCCGGTTCCTCGACCTCGCCGCCGGAGAAGCCCATGGCGGCGCGGGCGAGCGCGTCGGTGAAGAGATTCATGCCGATGGTCAGAAGCGCGATCAGCAGGATCGGCACCACCACGGGCCAGGGGTTCTGGCCCATGCCAATGCGATTCTCGTTGATCATCAAACCCCAGTCGGCGGCCGGCGGTTGCTGGCCGAATCCGAGGAAGCTCAAGCCGGCGATGAGCGCGATCGAGTAGGTGAAGCGCAGGCCGAACTCGACCATCAGCGGATTGACGATGTTGGGGAAGATCTCGCGGGTCATAATCTTCCAGCCCGACATGCCGATCACCTCGGCGAAGCGGACGAAATCCTCCTCCACCACCCACAAGGTCGCGGCGCGGGCGACGCGTGCCACCTGCGGCGCATGGATGACCGCGACCAGCAGCGTGATCAGCCAGAGCTTGGGCCCGATGATGCTGACGAAGAGCAGCGCCAGGATGGTCTGGGGGAAGGCCATCGCCACGTCGAGCAGGCGCATGGTGATCTCGTCGAGCAGGCCCTTGAGATAGCCCGCCATCATGCCGAGGAGGGCACCGCCCATCACGCCGAGCATGGTGGCGATCGCCGCCAGCGCCAGGATCTTGTAGCCGCCATCGAGCACGCGCGAGAGCGTGTCGCGCCCGAGGATGTCGGCGCCCAGGAGCAGGCCCGGGGCCGGCGGCTGGAACGGGATGCCGACGAACTCGGTCGGCGTGTAAGGCATGACGAAGGGGCCGATCAGAGCGAGGCCGGCGACCGCGAGAACGAGGATGAGGCCGACCGAGCCCAGCCCGCCCGAGCTCGCGCGGCGCAGCAGGCGCAGCAACTCGCTGCGCCTGGGGGCCTGGGGCGCCGGGGTCACGACCGCTGCCATGTGCCGGTTCTCAGGCGCGGTGTCACCAGCACCGCGATCAGGTCCGCCAGGATGTTGATCGCGACATAGAAGGCCGCGAGCAGCACCACGACGCATTGGATGGTCGGCACGTCGCGCGAGGTGACGGCGTTGATCAGCCCCTGGCCGATGCCGGGAAAGCCGAACACATACTCGACCACCACCACGCCGCCGGCGAGATAGGCGAAGGTGAGGGCGATGACCTGGACCGTTGGGGCGATGGCGTTCGGCAGCGCGTGCAGGAGAATGACGCGCCGGCGCGAGATGCCCTTGAGCTTGGCCATCTCGATATAGTCGCTCTCCAGCACCTCGATCATCGAGGCCCGCATCATGCGGAAGATGTAGGGGAAGCAGACGATCACCAGGGTCAGGACCGGCAGCACCAGGATCTGGGGCCGCGCCAGCACCGATCGTCCGGGCGGCACCATCGAGACCGGCGGCAGCCAATGGAACACCACCGTCGAGAGCAGCACGATCAGTCCGATGCCGATGACGAATTCCGGTGCTGCCGCCATGGCGAGCGCCACCACCGAGGTCGTGGTATCGAGCCGCCGGCCGCGCCGGATCGCCGCGGCGATCCCGAGCGCGATCGAGGGCGGAATGCCGAAGGCGCCCACCAGCAGCAGCAAGGTGGCGGAGTTGGCGATGCGCGGCACCACCTGGTCCGCGACCGGCTTGTTGTTGACCAGCGAGGTGCCGAGATCGCCCGACAGCGCCTGGGTCAGCCAGAGCCAGTACTGAGTCACGGCCGGGCGGTCGAGATGGAGCTGGGCGCGCAACTGCTCCAGCCGCTCCGGCGTCGCCGAGCGGCCGAGGATCGCGTTGGCCGCGTCGCCCGGCAGGACCTGCGTCGCGGCGAAGACCACGATCGAGACCAGGAACAGCGTCAGCAGCCCCAGAAGGACACGCCGGACCAGGAGCCGGGCGATCACGCTGCGTCCGAGGAATCTCATGGGCATCGCTGCTCGTCGATGATGTCCCGTGGGGGAGCCCGGCGATGCAATCGCGTCAGCGGCCCCCTTGTCGTCACGGAACGAAGGTTGCAGACCAAACCGGCGCGGGGCGATGCCGGTTTCCGACATCGCCCGCACCGGCCGTTTGCCGCCGAACCCCCCGGAACGGCGGCAAGGCTGGGTTCACGCCAGCCAAGCCTTGTTGAAGCCGTAATTGCCCATCGAGAAACCGGTGGCGCTCTGGCCCAGGCCCTGCACGTTCTCGGTCAGGAGGTCGATGCTCTGGTTGTAGGACCAGATGATGTAGCCGCCCTGCTCGAAATCGATCTTCTGCATCTGCTTGATGATCTCGCAGCGCTTGCCGTCGTCGATCGTCGCCAGCGCCTCGTTATAGAGCTTGTTGTAGTTGGCATCGTCCCAGTGGGTTTCGTTATAGGCAGCGCCGGCCTGATAGCCCTGCGCGACCTGGCTGAGATAGGGGTTGTAGTTCCAGAAATCCTGGGCGAACGGCCATTTCAGATACTGGTCGCCATAGAAGATGTCGCCCGTCACCTGGCGGACATTCACCTTCACCCCGGCCTTGGTCGCCTGCTGCGCGAAGACCTGGGCCGCCAGCAGCACGCCCGCGGCGAAGTCCGAGGTCACCAGCTCGACCTCGAGATTTTCCTTGCCCGCCTTCTTCAGCAGGAACTTCGCCTGGTCGATGTCCTGGTCGCGCAGCAGCGACTTGTCATAACAAGGATCCCATTGCGAGAAGACGTCGTTGCCGATGGCGCCATAGCCGCTCAGCGCCAGATTGATCATCTGCTTGCGATCGACCAGCAGACGGAAAGCCTGGCGGACATTGACGTCGTCGAACGGGGCCTGGTCGACGCGCATGGTGAAGGGCGTCCATTGGCCGGGCTTGGAGACCAGCGCCTGGATCGGCCCGCCCTCCGTGACCTGCTTGGCCAGCGCCAGCGGCGCGAAGGCGAAGGCGTCGACCTCGCCGCCCTGGAGCGCGTTGAAGGCGGCGGTGTCGTTGGCGAAGGAATCGATCACCGTGACCGAATCCAGATAGGGCAGCCCGTCCTCCCAATAATCGTCGAAGCGGGTAAAGACGCTCTGCTGGCCCGGCGTGAAGCTCTCGAACTTGAAGGGGCCCGTGCCCACCGGCTTGGCCGGGTCGTAATCGGCCGGCACGATGGCGAAGAAATAGATCGGCGCGATGGCCTCGGGGAAGGTCGCGAAGGGCGCGTTCATCGGAATCCGCAAGGTGCGGTCGTCGAGCGCCTTCATGTTCTTGAGATCGACGCGGGCGAGCGTGCCGGCGCCGAAGAGCGGCTTGTCCGGACTGCCGATGCGGTTGAAGGTGAAGGCGACGTCGGCCGCGGTGACTGATTTGCCGTTGTGGAACTTCGCGTTCTTGCGCAGCCGCACGGTCCATTCCGTGGCGGTGGCATTCGGCTCCAGCGATTCCGCGAGCGCGTTGACCAGCTTGGCATCGTTGTCGAGCTGCACCAGGCCGTTATAGAGCAGCGCGTTGCGGCAAAAATCCGGCGGAACCACGCCGACATGCGCATCGAGCGTGTCCGAGGAGCTGCCGCCCAGCATGGCGACGCGCAGATTGCCGCCCTTCTTCGGGGCCGCGGCAAAGGCGCTTTTGCTGCGGCCCGCGAGCCATGACGCGCCGAGCGCGCCGGCGCCGGCGATCATGCTGCGTTTGAGCAAGTCGCGTCGGCCCAGCTGGTGCTTCAAGAGCAGCCGGTCGAGAATCTCGTCGTCGTTACGCTGACCCATGATCCGTCATCCTCCCTGTTCGTCCCGCCTTCGGCGGGCGGATTGGCTTCGAGCCGGTCGCGCGCGCGGTTCTCCCACGTTCGTGCGCCGGCCGATCTTTTCTTGAGCGCGCCAGAGACGGGCGCCATGGCGCCGCAACTCTCCTGTACCCGAAAGAACTGGAGGTCATGTTGACATAATCAAAAAACAGATGCTACTTTTTTGATAGAGAAATAATCCTGTGCCGTTCCTCCTCGCCCGCGCCGGCCCCGCCGGCGGGACGGATCGGCCCATGAAGCCTTGCGTCTTCTGTCAGAGAGATCGGGTGCGATGACGATGACCGCGTTCAAGAACATCTTTCAGCCGCTCACCATTCGCGGCTGCACCATCAAGAATCGAATCCTCTCGACCGGCCATGACACGACCCTGCCGACCGAGGCGGCCGTCAACGAGCCGCTGATCGCCTATCAGGAGGCGCGTGCGCGGGGCGGCGTCGGGCTGATCGTGGTGCAGGTGGCGGGCGTGCATGAGACCGCGCGCTACACCAACCATATCCTGATGGCGACCGACGACAGCGCGATCGACGGCTACCGGCGCCTGGCCGAACGCGTCCATCACTACGGCACCAAGATCTTCGGCCAGCTCTTCCATCCCGGCCGCGAGATCCTGGAATCCCATGGCGGGCTGCTGGCGGTTGCCTATGCGCCCTCCGCCGTTCCCAACGAGCGGTTCCATGTGATGCCGCGGCCGATGAGCCGGGCGATGATCGCGGAGATCGTCGCCGGCTATGGCGACGCGGCGCGGCGTATGCGCAAGGCCGGGCTCGACGGCGCGGAAATCGTCGCCAGCCACGGTTATCTGCCGTCGCAATTCCTCAATCCGCGCGTCAATCAGCGCACCGACAACTATGGCGGCGATCTGGATGACCGCCTGCGCTTCCTGAGGGAGGTGATCGCCGATATCCGGGCCAAGACCGACGACCGGTTCGTGGTGGGCTTGCGCATCTCGGGCGGCGAGATGGACCATGAGGGGTTGACGGGCGACGAGGCGCTGGAGGCGATCGTGCGGCTCGAATCGTCGCTCGATTATGTGAGCGCGGTCGGCGGCACCTCGGCCACCTCGGGCGGTGCCGTCCATATCGTCCCGCCCATGACCATCGCCAACGGCTATATGGCGTCCTTCACCGCGCAGGTGAAGAAGCGGGTGAAAATCCCGGTCTTCCTCGCCGGCCGCATCAACCAGCCGCAGATCGCCGACAAGCTGATCGGCAATGGCGAAGCGGATGTCTGCGGCATGACCCGCGCGCTGATCTGCGATCCGGAGATGCCGCGCAAGGCCCAGGAAGGCCGCAGCGAGGACATCCGCGCCTGCATCGGCTGCAACCAGGCCTGCATCGGTCATTTCCATAAAGGCCAGCCGATCTCCTGCATCCAGCATCCGGTCACGGGCCGTGAGCTCGAGCTTGGGAAACTGGCGCCGGCCGGCAAGCGCAAGAAGGTGATGATCGCGGGCGGCGGGCCGGCCGGCATGAAGGCCGCTGTGATCGCGGCCCAGCGGGGCCATGACGTCACCCTCTTCGAGGGCAGCGCGCGGCTGGGCGGGCAGGCGCTCCTGGCGCAGCTGCTGCCCCATCGCGCCGAGTTCGGCGGGCTGGTGACCAACCTGCGGCGCGAGCTGGAGCTGGCCCAGGTCACGATCAAGCGGAACACCAGGGTCGACCGCAAGCTGGTCGAGCAGTTCAAGCCGGACGCCGTGGTGGTGGCCACAGGTGCCTTGCCCTTCCGACCGGACTTCACCAATGACGGTGATCTTCAGATCGTCGATGCCTGGGATGTCCTGACCGAGAAGGCGAAGATCGGAACCTCGGTCGTGGTGGTGGATTGGCGCTGCGACTGGATCGGCATCGGCATCGCGGTGCGGCTCGCCAAGGCCGGCTGCCGGGTCCGCATGGCGGTCAACGGCACCCTGCCGGGTGAGATGATCCCGCTTTACGTGCGCGATCAGTCGAACGCGGAGCTGCAGGATCTCGGCGTCGAGGTCACGTCCTATGCGCGGTTGTTCGGCTGCGACAGCAGCAGCGTCTATCTCCAGAACACGGTCAGCGGCAAGCCGATCGTGATGGAAGGGGTCGATACGCTCGTCCTCTGCACCGGCCACAGCCCGATGACCGAGCTGACCGAGGCGCTCGCCGATTACGAGGGCGAGGTCCAGGTGGTCGGCGATTGCATGGCGCCGCGTACCGCCGAAGAGGCAATCTACGAGGGATTCAAGGCCGGCGCCGCGATCTGACGGCGGCAGGGCTTCAAGAGATCGGACAGCAGGGAGATTGAGGGACCATGACCATCGATGTGCGAGACCCGCGATTTGAAAGCTTGATCGACAAGACGGCGAAGCTCGAGACCGTCGCCAACGGCTTTCGCTTCACCGAGGGGCCGGTCTGGTATGCGGAACAGCGCAAGCTGGTCTTCAGCGACATCCCGGGCGATCAGATGCATTGCTGGGAGCCCGGCGCCGGCGTCAACAGCTATCGGCGCCCGAGCCATATGGCCAACGGCAATTATCGCGACCGCAAGGGCCGGCTGCTGACCTGCGAGCATGCGACCTGCATGGTGACGCGCGAGGAGCTTGACGGGTCGCGTACGGTCCTGGCGACGCATTATGACGGCAAGCAGCTCAACAGCCCCAACGACATCATCGAACGGCGCGACGGCAAGATCTTCTTCACCGATCCCACCTATGGCCGGGTCGCCGAATATGGCGTCGAGCGGCCTCCGGAACTGACCTATCGGGGCGTTTACCGGGTCGATCCCGACGGCAACCATTTGACGCTGCTCGCGGATGATTTCATCCAGCCCAACGGCCTCTGTTTCTCGCTCGACGAGAAGAAGATCTTCGTCAATGACAGCGAGCGCTACCATATCCGCCTGTTCGACCTGACGCCCCAGGGCGACTTGCGCAATGGACGGGTCTGGGCGGAGACGAAGGGCGAGGGGCTCGGCAGCCCCGACGGGCTCAAGATCGACAGCCAGGGCAATGTCTATTGCGCCTCGCAGGGCGGCGTCCATGTGTTCGATCCCGACGCCAAATGCCTGGGCGTGATCCGGGTGCCCGAGGAGACCGCGAACTTCGCCTTCGGCGAGGACGACAAAAAGACGCTCTTCATCACGGCCTCGACCTCGCTCTACAAGATCCGGCTGCGGGTTCCCGGCCTCTGAAACCCGGGCCTGCCCTTGCCGGTTACAGGGTAGATACCAGGCGAGATGCGGGCCGGCGGGGCTGCGGCGAAGCATCCCTGCCCGGTCCTTGAGGATTCGTGGTATCCGCTAGAATATCTCCGCGAATCCTCAAGCGAGTCGAACCGCCGATGCCGCAAAAGCCGAAAAAGAAGAAAACCCGGGGCCGAATCCAGGTGGCGATGGCGGCTCCCCGGGCGGCGCCGGCGGCCGGCAATGGCGGCGTCCATGTGCTGCGCGGCGGCAAGCGGCCGCTGGCCGGCAATGACCGCTCGGTCTTCATCGGCTCGCGCATCCGCGAGATGCGCAAGGCGCAGTCCCTGACGCTGCAGCAGCTGGCCGACCGCAGCAACCTGTCGCCGGGTCACCTGAGTCAGCTCGAGCGCGACCAGGCCAGCCCCTCGATCACGGCGCTGGCGGCGATCGCGGAGGGGCTCAAGGTCAATCTCCACTGGTTCTTCGCCAGCGAGAGCCTGGTGCGCGAGGACAGCGAGATCAATTATGTGGTCCGCAAGCATGAGCGCCGGCGGCTGGTCTATCACGGCGACATCATCGATGAATTGCTGAGCCCCAATCTCGCGCGCAAGATCGAGTTCCTGCATTGCATCATGCCGCCCGGCACCGGGACCGATGACGACGCCTATTCGCATAATGGCGAAGAGGCCGGCTATGTGCTGGAGGGCAAGCTCGAGCTCTGGGTCGGCGCCCGTCATTTCCTGCTGAACGAGGGCGACAGCTTCGCCTATTCCAGCGACGAGCCGCACCGCTACCGCAATCCGGGCCCCGGCCAGACCATCATCCTCTGGGTGATCACGCCGCCCACTTATTGAGCGGTTTCGGAGTGGGTGCAAACCGCTTCGCCGTCCCGTCTCGATCAGTTGCTCTTCGCAAATAGCTTGCGAAACAGTCGCTCCGCTTCACGCAATCCGTCGTCGGAGAACTCGACCGATTTCGCCTTGCTTGCGGGGTTCGAGATGTAGCCTTTCTGGTGAAGGCGATCCATCGCGGTCCAGTCGAGTCCCTTCCAGGCGCGAAATTGCTGGTGTAGCCCGAGATAGAGCAGCGCCAGAACCGCTTCGTCGACCCGATCTTCATCGATATCCATCGATCCCTCTGTCTGAAGGCCCGGTCAGCGATGCCGCAGCGCCGCCGTCATCACCCCGGCGCCGATCAGGATCGAGCCGCCGATCCGGTTGAACAGCTTGAGCGCCCGGGGCGTCGCCGCGATCCGGCGCGTACGCAGGGACAGCAGCACGAAGCCCGCCAGCATCGCCTGCGACAGCAAGAGGAAGGTTACGCCCAGGATCAGCATCTGCGGCACCGCAGGCTCGCTGCCGACGATGAATTGCGGCATGAAGGCGGTGAAGAACAGGATGCCCTTCGGATTGAGGAAGGTCACCAGGAAGGCCTTGCCGATCAGGCCGCGCGTGGGCGGCAGGACGGCACTTTCGCGCAGCGGCGTCACCGGCGCGCGCCACAGCTTGATGCCGAGATAGAAGAGATAAAGCGCGCCCGCGAATTTCAGGACCATGAAGAGCTCGGCGGAGAGGGCGAGCAAGGCACCCACGCCCAGGAAGGACAGCGTGATCGCGGCGATATCGCCCAGCGCCACGCCGATCATGCTGAGGAAGGCGGCCCGCGTGCCGGCGGAGAATCCGAACCCCACCACCAGCAGGACGGTCGGGCCGGGGATCATGATCAGGCCGGCCGCGGCCAGGGTGAAGGCAAGCCAGAGCTCGAGGGTCATGCGGGGTCTCGCTTTTCGGCCGTCGTCGGACGATGCCAGTAAAGCAAGCCATGGCCGGACTGGGGCTGTAAAGCCTCGTTCTGACACCGGCCTAATCCCGTGTTTCGGCCTGTTCGGTGACGAAGCGTTCGAGATCGGCGATCGGGCCGGGGTCGTCATAGACCGCGGTCCGGCGCGCCTCGATCTTCCCGCGCAGATGACGGCGGTGCTCGGCATCCCTGCCCAGCGCCACGGCGAGCGCGACATAGCCGTCGGCATCGGCCGCCACCGTCTCCTCGAGCCCCATCATGCCGAGGAACGCCAGCGCGTGGCGCCCGCGCATCTCGGGGCCAGGCCAAGTGACGATCGGCAGGCCGCAGGCGATCGCTTCATGCGCGGTGTTGTTGCCCGACCAGAGGATGCCGTCGAGGAAGACGTCGCTGTCGAGATTGAGACGGAAGAATCCGGCCGGCCGCAGCGTCCCGTGGAAGCGCAGATGCCGCGCGGGATCGAGCCCGAGGCTCGCGAAGGCGAGGCCGAGGCGCTGCCGCAGCCTTTCGATGCGTCCGGCGTTCTCGCCCAGGAAATGGAACTCGGCGGCGGGCAGCTCGGCGGCGATACGGGCCAGCAGCAGGTCATGCTGCGGCAGGTATTTGGAGAGATTCTGGGCGCAGAGGAATCGCACCCGCGACGGATCGCGTTCCTCGCGCGCCGGCGGCGTCGCCTCGAGCTGACGGGCGAGGCGGGCCCAGCCATAGGCCGAGGCGCTGCCCGAGAGCCGCACCAGTTTCTCGCTGTAGTGACGATCGCCGTCCGCGGGCTCCATGCGGGCGCTGGTCAGCGCATGGCTGAAGCTCGGCATGCCCGAGGTGATCGGATGACCCAGCCCGTTCGCCTGCACCGGCGCCAGCGGTAGCGCCGCCACCAGCTGCAGATCCAGCACCATGCCGTGATCGAGATAAATGAGGACGTCGAGCCGGTCGTCGGCGATCAGCGGCGCCAGTTTTGCGGGGTTCAACTCGTGGCGCCAATGATCGGCCGCCGCGCGCACGAGATCCGTATAGCCGGCTTCGTCGCGCCGGCCGGCGTAATAGACATACTTCTCGATCTCGCGGCTGCTGGCCGTTATCCAGGCCGAGTGGGTCTTCCAGATCGAATGCTCGTGGAAATAGGCGGAGATGAAGCCGACCCGGGGCCGACGCCCGCCGGCGCGGGGGCTGCCGTCACGCTCCGGCCGTTGCGCCAGCGCCGGCCAGCGCGCCGCCGCGATCCGCGTGAGCACGCCGCCATAGAGCTCCTGCTCGCGGCGATTCTCGACGCCGCGATAATGCAGGTGGAAGTTCGAGGTCTCCTGGGCCGCGGCGGCCGCTTCGTTGATGCGCTCGGGCGTGTCGAGCCTGAGATCGGCCGCGAAGGCCGTGACTGCCTCGCGCCAGCGCGCGCGCTCCGGCTCCACATCGGCTTCGCGCTCCAAAACCGGCGCCAGCAGATTGGCGGCGAACCATCTTGTCCGGAAGCTCGCTGGCTTGAGCGCCACCGCCGCCTTGCCGAGGGCGACCGCCGCCGCGATATCGCCGCGCTGGGCCGCGATGCGCGCCGCCAGAAGCTCGGCCTCGCCGCCGCTGCCGGGGCGCTTGGCCGCGGCTTGCGCATCGGCGAAGGCCGGCTCCAGATTTTCCTGCCGGAACCGGGCCCGGGCGCGCCAGATCAGCGTTTCGGCACTGGTCTCGCCGGCATCGATCGCGCGGGTGAAGTCGCGCTCCGCATCGGCATAGCGCGCCTCGTTCATCGCCGCCTGGCCCAGCATGAAGTTCGCCTTGCCGGCCGCGCGCGGCTCGATCCGCATCGCCTCCTTCGCCAGCTTGGTGGCCTCTTCGCTCCGGTTCTGCTGAACCCGCACGCGGGCCAGCCGCAGCATGGTGCCGGCCCGCTTCGGCGCGCGGCGCAGCACGGCCTCATATTCCCGGGCTCCTTCCTCGAGCTGCTCGAGGCAGCAGAGCGCGGTGCCGAGATCTTCCCGTTCGGACAGGGCCGCCGGGTCGATCGCGAGCGCGCGGCGAAAGCTCGCCGCCGCATCGGAGAAGGCGCCCTGCGCCGCCTGGACCCGGCCGAGATCGCCGAAGATCACGACGTTCTGCGGTGCGCGCCGCGAGGCCATCTCGAGCGTCGCGACCGCGGCCGCGCCATAGCCGCGCTTGAATTCCAGGAGGCCCTTGAGATGGAGCGTCGCCGCATCCTGCGGCGCCGTGCGCAGCCGGGCCTCGATCAGGTTGGCCGCATCCGCCAACCGTCCGGCGGCCAGCGCTTGCTGCGCGGTGAGGAGCGGATTAGCGGCCATGGCGGATCGCAGGGTGCGGGTTCATGAAGGCAGCACCGGTGCCGACGCCGCCAGCCGCTGGAAGGCCTCGCCATCCATCGTGCAGTAGAGCGCCTCGGGGTCCTCGGTCGCGAAGCGCGCATAATAGTGCCGTGCGCGCTCGTTCGATTTGAGCATCGGCCACCAGAGCCCGCCGGCGCCGCGACGCCGCCCGCAGCGCGCGACCTCGCCCATCAGTGCGGTGCCGATCCCGCCGCCGCGTCCCTCCGGCAGCACATAGAGGTCGGAGAGCGCGATGACGGATTCCGCCTCCTGCGTTTCATAGGTGAGCCACGACATGGCATAGCCGAGCGCATGGCCGCCGCGCTTCGCGATCAGGATCTCGAAGAAAGGCTCCGGCCCGAAACCGTCGCGCGCCAGCCGCGGCGCGATCTCGGGCGGCGGCGGCTCGTCCATGTCGGCAAAGAGGTTTTTCAGAAAGCGCGTCAGCAGCGGTACATCCGCGAGCGCTCCTTCGCGCATCGTGACGCCCATGGGCAGGGGCTGGCGGCAAAGCCGGTCGAAGCCCTCGTCATCGACGCCCCAGAGGCTCATGGCGGTGTTCTCGACGCCGCCGATACCGCGATAAAACGCGCGGGCCAGGGGGTTGCCTTGCAACACCCCCCAATAAGCCAAGGTTGCGCCATAAACCCTACCGGCCGCCGCAGCCGAGGCCATCAGGGCCCGACCGATGCCACTGCCGCGCGCCGTGTTTTCGACAAAAAGATCGAGCACATGGACGCAGCGTTCCAACCGATCGGTATCGTAGTCCCGCTTATGCAGCGCATAGCCCACCGGCCGGCCCTCCTGCTCCGCGATCAATCCTGCGAAGAGGGCATCGGGCCCGCAAGCCCGGCGACGGAAATCCTCGCCCGTGAAGGCCGGCGGCGGCGCGCCCTCATGGGCGGAGAGGGCGGCGCAAAGCCGCGCCACCGTGTCGCCGTCCTGCGGGCCCGCCGCGCGGATATGAAAGCGCCGATTCGTCATGACGGGCGCGATCATGCCGGGCGCCCCGGCGGCTGGCAATTCCCGCAGTTTCCCGGACTTTGCGGCCCCAGGCTGGCCCTCGACTCGCGAATCACTTAGAGAGTGACCATGGCCGGTCGCGGGAAAAAGAAGGACAACGGACGCAAGCCGAAGCGCAAGGGCGGCGGGTCCTGGCGCCAGCGCCACGGGCTGCTGCTGGACGTTGCCAAATGGGGCCTGGTGGCGA
The DNA here is from genome assembly GCF_050729195.1 of Hypericibacter sp. Classification (NCBI taxonomy): domain Bacteria; kingdom Pseudomonadati; phylum Pseudomonadota; class Alphaproteobacteria; order Rhodospirillales; family Dongiaceae; genus Hypericibacter; species Hypericibacter sp. The sequence continues at coordinate 2,153 of NZ_JBOHKS010000062.1, read as the reverse complement.
CGGTCTGGAGTTTCTTCCTCGGTCTCTGCTTCGTCGGTTGGCTCGCCTATGACCTGCCCGACGTGTCCCGCCTCAACGAGATCGAGCATAAGCCCAGCGTCACGCTCCTCGCCGCCGATGGCTCGATCCTCGCTTCCTATGGCGATCTCTACGGCAAGACGGTCACGCTGCAGGAGCTGCCGGGCTATCTGCCCCAGGCCGTGATCGCGACCGAGGACCGGCGCTTCTACAGCCATTTCGGATTGGATCTGCGCGGTCTCGCGCGCGCGGTCTATGTGAATCTGCGATCGGGCGGCTGGGTGCAGGGCGGCAGCACCATCACCCAGCAGCTCGCCAAGAACGTCTTCCTCACGCCGGCGCGCACCCTGCGGCGCAAGGGCCAGGAGGTGCTGCTCGCCTTGTGGCTCGAGCATAATTTCACCAAGGACCAGCTGCTCGAGCTCTATCTCAACCGCGTTTATTTCGGCGCCGGCACCTATGGCGTCGATGCCGCGTCGCACCGCTATTTCGGCAAACCGGCCTCCGAGGTGACACGTTACGAGGCAGCCTTGCTGGCGGGCCTGCTGAAGGCGCCCTCGCGCTACAGCCCGTTCAACGATCGCGACCTGGCCGAGGCGCGCGCCAAGCTCGTGCTCGGCAACATGGTCGCGGCCGACTATATGACGAAGGACGAGGCCGACGCGGTGGCGGCCGAGGGCTTCGGCCACAACACCCCGGCGCGCAGCGGCCCGCTCGGCCAGTATTTCGCCGACTGGGTGCTCGACCAGCTGCCGGGCTTCGTCGGCTATTCCGATCGCGATCTGGTGGTGACCACGACGCTCGATCCGGTGCTGCAGCGCCAGGCCGAGGCCAAGCTCACCGAGATCTTCATGAAGGAAGGACCGCCGCAGGATGCGAGCGAGGCGGCGCTGGTTTCGATGACGCCCGAAGGGGCGGTCAAGGCCATGGTGGGCGGGCTCGATTACGGCAACAGCCAGTTCAACCGCGCGACCCAGGCGCAGCGCCAGCCGGGCTCCGCCTTCAAGCCGTTCCTGTTCCTCACCGCCTTCGAGAACGGCTTCGATCCCGACAGCCATTTCACCGACGCGCCGATCTCGATCGGCAATTGGAAGCCGGACAATTACAACGACCGCTATTACGGCGACGTGACGCTGCGCGAGGCCTTCGCGCGCTCGCTCAACAGCGTGGCGGCGCAGCTGATCCAGCGGGTGGGGCCCAAGCGCGTGGCGCAGACGGCCGAGCGTCTCGGCATCAACAGCAAGCTCATGGCGACGCCGAGCCTGGCGCTTGGGACCAGCGAGGTGAATCTCCTGGAGATGACGGGCGCCTATGCGGTCTTCGCCAATCGCGGCGAGGGGGTGTGGCCCTATGCGATCGCCGAGGTGCGCGACCGGGAAGGCACACTGCTCTATGCGCGCGAGGGATCGGGCCCGGGCCGCATCGTCGCGCCGCGCTATGTGCTCGAGATGCAGGACATCATGTCGTCGGTGATCGAGTGGGGCACCGGCAAGGCGGCCCAGATCGGGCGGCCGGAAGCGGGCAAGACCGGCACCACGCAGGATTATCGCGATGCCTGGTTCATCGGCTACACCGCCGAGCTCGTCACCGGCGTCTGGGTCGGTAATGACGACGGCCATCCGATGAAGAAGGTCGCCGGCAGCGGCCTGCCGGTCAAAATCTGGCAGGGCTTCATGGCGGCCGCTCTGGACAAGGAACTGCCGCGGCCCTTGCCCTGGCCCGGCGGCAACGAGCCCCTGGTCGCCGGCGTGCCCGACGGCACGGCCGATACCGCCTCGAACGACGCGTCATCGGGAACCATCGTGGCCCCCGATCCGGTGACGGCGGCCAAGGAAACCGGCAACGATTCCTTCGCCAACTTCATCGAGCGGCTGGTGAATCAGCGGGACAACAAGAAATGACGGTGTAACGCAGATCGGACGCCGATCTGCGCTATACCGTCACCCCGGCCCGAGGCTAAACTCCGGCCGGGGGTCCATGAACACCCATTGAGAAGAATTGAGAACGGTCTGTGTTCATGGATGCCGGCCGTAGCTTGTCCTCGTGCGCGCCTACGGCGCGACACGGGGGCCGGCATGACGAGTAACGTCGCCTACCCGTCCTGCTTCTGCCAGGGCCGCACCAGCGTCCAGTAG
>NZ_JBOHKS010000061.1:0-40269 GCF_050729195.1 Hypericibacter sp. | reverse complement strand
ACCCCCTCCCGCAAGGGGAGGGGGCGTGATTCCTTTTTCCTCTCTCGCGACAGATGATCGTCAATTCGCCTCCTCCAGCGCCCGCGCCACCAGCGCGCGGGCCTTCTTCATGCTGGTGAGCGGCTCCTCGAAGGCGATGCGACGTAAATTCGTGCCGCGGCGCAGATCCACGCCCTCGGGATCGAGCCCCACCGCCTGCCATTGCTGCTCGTCGCGGCCTTCGTTGGCGGCGGCGAGGATCGCTTCCTCGGAATCACCGCAGCTCTGGCATTGCATCGCCGGCAGCAGCAGCTGATCGCGCTCGATCCATTCGATGCGCCCGAAGCCCGCCACCAGATGCGCGCGATCGAGCTCGATGCGATAGACATGGAAATCCTTGAAGCCGGCATAAAGCGCCGCCGAGGGATGGCGCGCGATGAAGCGGCGCTTCGATTGTGGATCCTCGGTCAGGCGGGTGCGACCGATGAGCGTGGCGCGCGGGCCGGTCAGCACATCCTTGTGGCCGCCGGTCCCGTCGACCAGCAGGCTCACATGCGGATTGCCGACGATATTGTGCGTGTGCTGCGCCAGCTTCGACAGCAGCAGGATCGGCGTGCCGTCGACATCGGCCGCGACCAGGACCAGCGAGGCATAGGGCCAGGAGCCTTCGATCGCACCGCCTTCGAGGCGGGTGGCGAGAGCCGCCTTGACCGCCTCGCGCAGCAATCGGCGTGCGAGCTGCCCCGGGGTTTCGGCGCTGCCAGACGTCTCGGCGCCGTCCGCTGGGGTCGCGTTCAACGCCCCACCTCGGATGTCGGAATCGAAAGGGATTTGACGTTATTTTCGCGAGCGTCAGGCCTGCTGACTCGTCGGATGGACATGGCAACTCCCGAGCGGTTGAGCGGCTGAGGAAGGTGGCCCGGTCACCAACATGGCAAAGTCGGGGCAAACACCTCGAAAATCGAGCATTTCGTCTCGGAATTGCCTTGGCAAGCGCCAAAATGGCGCCATATTCCACCACGACAACCAGGGGCGTCGCATTTCGGCCGTCAAGCGGCCCAGAACAAGGCTGGGACTGGTTCGCTGGCGGGGACCCGATCAACGCTTTAGACTTGCTCCTGGGGGAAGATACAAGCCATGGCTCAGACGATCGCGCTGGTCGATGACGACCGCAACATCCTCACCTCGGTCCAGATCACGCTGGAAGCCGAAGGTTTCAACGTGCGCACTTATACCGACGGGGCCGAGGCCCTGCGCGCGCTGACCGCGCAGCCGGTGGATCTCGCCATCCTCGACATCAAGATGCCGCGCATGGACGGCATGGAGCTGCTGGAGCGGCTGCGCCGCACCAGCGACCTGCCGGTGATCTTCCTGACCTCGAAGGACGACGAGGTCGACGAGATCATGGGCCTGCGCATGGGCGCCGACGACTACATCAAGAAGCCCTTCTCGCAGCGCCTGCTGATCGAGCGCATCCGCACGCTGCTGCGGCGCGAGACGCTGGTGCGCGAGGCGGAGGCTTCGCCGCAGGGTGCGGGCAATCCCGAGAGCATCGTGCGCGGCGAGCTGGTCATGGATCCGATGCGCCATGCCTGCACCTGGAAGGGCCAGGCGGTGCAGCTGACGGTGACCGAGTTCCTGCTGCTGAAGGCGCTGGCGCAGCGCCCCGGCCATGTGAAGAGCCGCGACCAGCTGATGGACGCGGCCTATGGCGAGCATATCTATGTCGACGACCGGACCATCGACAGCCATGTCAAAAGGCTGCGCAAGAAATTCAAATCGTCCGATGGCGAGTTCCAGATGATCGAGACGCTCTATGGCGTCGGTTATCGATATCGCGAGAACTGATCGGGCCGGAGACCTCCGACGCTGCTGAGATCACTGTCACGCTACCGGCCGGCGCCCATCGATCCGATCCTTCATGTCGGCGGAGCCTGAGTTCCGGGCCTCGCGGCCCGAGCGCGGCCCCGACCGCGACAGCGATCCTCCGCTGGTGGCGAACCGCGATTCCGGCCCGGGCGTTCCGCGCTTGGACGGCGTCCGGGCGTTCGAAGCCGACCGGCCCGCGGGCAAGGCGAAGCCCGAGGCGCGCCGGCCCCAGGCCCCCGATCCCGATATCGCGAAGCCGCCGGGCAAGCGCGAGCCCGATGCGGCCACCAAGGCCGCCATCCGCCGCCGCCGTCGGCGCCGTCGGCGTCTGTCGCCGCTCACGCGGCGCATCCTCGCCCTCAATGTGCTGGCGATCGCCATCCCGGTCGCGGGCCTCCTCTATCTCAGCGACTATCGCGACGATCTGGTGAACTCGCAGCTGGCCGGCTTGCGCACCCAAGCCGAGCTCTTCGCCGGCGCGCTCGGCACCAGCGGCGTCGTGACCGGGCCTTTGGGCGAGGAGAAGATCCTCCCTGAGACCACGCGCCACACGGTGCGACGGCTGGTCGACGTCTCGAAGGTGCGGGCGCGCCTGTTCGATTCCGACGGCATCCTGCTGGCGGACAGTTTCAAGCTGGTCGGGCCTTCCGGCCAGGTCGATATCGAAGTGCTGCCGCCCCAGGAGCAGCATAATCTCTTCGGCAATCTGGTGGCCGATATCTATGACTGGGTGATCGCGCAGCTGCCGGGCAACCGGCGCATGCCGCTCTATCGCGAGGCGGCGGACCAGAAGGCCGAGGATTATCCCGAGGCGGAACGGGCGCTTCAGGGCGAGACCGCGGAGATGGTCCGCAGCAACGGCGCCGGCGGCATGATCCTCTCGGTCGCGGTCCCGGTGCAGCGCTACCGCCAGGTGCTGGGCGCGCTGATGGTCTCGACCGACGGGCGCGAGATCGAGGATTCGCTGCGCCGGGTGCGGCTCGGCATTCTCAAGGTCTTCGCGGTGGCGGCCGGCATCACGACGCTGCTCTCGCTCTATCTCGCCGGCACCATCGCCCGCCCCATCCATCGCCTGGCCGAAGCGGCCGACCGCGTGCGCCGCGTGCCCGGGCGCCAGGTGGCGATTCCCGATTTCGGCAAGCGCAAGGACGAGATCGGCGATCTGGCCGAGGCGCTGCGCGACATGACCAACGCCCTCTGGCAGCGGATGGATGCGATCGAGCGCTTCGCCGCCGACGTGGCGCATGAGATCAAGAATCCGCTGACCTCGCTGCGAAGCGCGGTCGAGACGGTGGCGCGCATCGAGGATCCGGTGCAGCAGAAGAAGCTGATGAGCATCATTCTCGACGATGTGCAGCGGCTCAACCGCCTGATCACCGACATCTCCGACGCCTCGCGTCTCGATGCGGAATTGTCGCGCGCGGAGAGCGAGCCGATCGATCTACCGCGCCTGCTGCAGGCGCTGGCCGATCTCCATGAGAACACGATCGGCCAGGAGGGTCCGCGGCTGGTGCTGGATCTCGCCGAGCGTCAGGGTCTCGAGGTGATGGGGATCGAGAGCCGCTTGGTTCAGGTGTTGCGCAATCTCATCGCCAATGCGGTTTCCTTCAGTCCGCCCGACGGGCGCATCCGTCTCGCCTGCGGCAGGCAGGGCGAGATGGTGCGGATTCTCGTGGAGGATGGCGGCCCGGGCATTCCGCCCGGCAAGCTCGAGGCGATCTTCGAGCGCTTCTATAGCGAGCGGCCGAAGTCCGAGAAATTCGGCGCCCATTCGGGCCTCGGCCTCTCGATCTCCAAGCAGATCGTCGAGGCGCAGGGCGGGCGGATCTGGGCGGAGAACATCGAGGACGCGCATGGCGAGATTCTGGGCGCGCGCTTCGTGATTCTGTTGCCCGCCCGCGAACGCCAGCCGCGCGACCGTCAACCGCGCGACCGCCAGTCCCGCGACTGGCAGCGCTGAGCCGGCGGCGATGACGCGCGGCGCTGGAGCTTCGGCCGACGCGATCGATGTCCACGCCTCCGCGGTCGCGATCGAAGGCCGCGCCGTGCTGCTGCGCGGTCCCTCGGGCAGCGGCAAATCGGATCTGGCCCTGCGGCTGGTCGATGGGGGCGCGCGGCTCATCGGCGACGACCGGGTGCGGATCGAGCGGCGAGGGACCGCCCTCTGGGCCCTGACCCCGCCGGGGATTCCCGAGGCGCTGCGTCACAAGATCGAAATCCGGGGACTCGGCATCGCCGACCTTCCTGGCCTGGTGGAAGCGCCGCTGACGCTGGTGGTCGATCTGGTGCCGGGTCCGGCGCCGGAACGGCTGCCCGCGGCGCAAAACTGTCATTATCTGGGGGTCGGCCTGCCTTTGATCGCCCTCGATCCCTTTGCCGCTTCGGCCGCCGCCAAGCTGCGGCTTGCGGTCAAGCTCGGCCCCGGGTCTATAATCCCACCCCCATGACCCAACAGGCAGCGCCCGAGGCGCCAGCTTCTACCGAGGGCGGGCATGCATCGACCGCATCCCGCCCGGAGCGCCTGCCGGTGGTGCTGGTGACCGGATTGTCCGGTGCCGGCCATACCACCGCGCTCAAGATCCTCGAGGATCTCGGTTACGAGGCCGTCGATAATCTGCCCCTGACCCTGATGGACGGGCTTGCCGGCGGCAAGCTGGCGCGTCCGCTCGCGGTCGGCGTGGACAGCCGCACCCGCGACTTCTCGGCGGAAGCCCTGATCGAGCGGCTGCATTTGCTGACCGACGATCCGGCCCTCGAGGTGAAGCTCCTGTTTCTTGACTGCCGCGACGAAGTCCTGAGCCGGCGCTTCACCGAGACGCGGCGGCGCCATCCGCTGGCGCTCGACCGGCCCGTGGCCGACGGCATCCGCCAGGAACGCGAGCTGCTCGATCCCTTGCGCGAACGCGCCGATCTCGTGGTCGACAGCACCGATCTCGCCATCGGCGATTTGAAACATCTGCTGCAGGGCCATTTCCGGATCCGTTCGGCACCTGCGGCCGCGATCACGGTGATGTCCTTCTCCTATCGCCATGGGTTGCCGCGCGAGGCCGACCTGGTATTCGACGCGCGCTTCTTGACCAATCCGCATTATCGCGACGAGCTGCGCCCGCTCAGCGGCAGGGACGAGCCGGTCGCAACGTTCATCACGGCCGATCCCGCCTGGAATCCCTTCTTCGCGGCGCTCGGCAATCTGCTCCTGCCGCTGCTGCCGCGATTCGAGCGGGAGGGCAAGAGCTATCTGACCTTGGCCATCGGATGTACCGGCGGCCGTCACCGTTCGGTCTTTACCGCCGAGCGTCTGGCCCAGTGGTTGCGCGAGCAGGGGCGTCATGTCAGCTTGCGCCACCGCGATCTCGACCGGGGGGCCGGAGCAGATCGATGAAGGCGGCAGGATCGAGCATGGGGTGGGGAAAAGCAGCATGATCGGCATGGTGTTGGTGACGCATGGTCGATTGGCCGAGGAGTTCGTCTCGGCGCTCGAGCATGTCGTCGGCAAGCAGAAGAACATCGCGGCCATCTGCATCGGCCCGGATGACGACATGGAACGCCGCCGCCAGGAGATTCTCGACCAGGTGGCCAAGGTCGACAGCGGCGAGGGCGTGGTGCTCCTGACAGACATGTTCGGCGGCACGCCGTCCAATCTCGCGATCTCGGTGCTCGATCGCGCCAATGTCGAGGTGATCGCCGGCGTCAATCTGCCGATGCTGATCAAGCTCGCCTCGATCCGGAGCACGCAGAAACTGCCGGCCGCGGTCGCCGCGGCCCAGGAAGCCGGCCGCAAATATATCAACGTCGCCTCGCAGCTGCTCGCCGGTGCCGGTCAATGAATTCCGGCCTGGCCTCGGGCACAGCACCGCTGTCGGCCTATGCGGAGATCCGCAACCAGCGGGGACTGCATGCGCGCGCCGCCGCGAAGTTCGTGCAGGCGCTGAGCGCCTTTCAAGCCGACATCGTCGTCGTCAAAGGCGATATGGAAGTCTCGGGGCGCTCCATCATGGGATTGATGATGCTGGCGGCGGGCCCGGGTTCGGTGATCGAGATCCGCGCATCGGGCCCCGATGCCGTCGCCGCCCTGGGAGCGCTCGAATCCCTGATCGGACGCAAATTCGATGAAGACTGAACGCGAACGCCCCTCCAAGCCCCGCAAGCGCGCGACTCCCTCCAAATCCGAACTGGTGTTCGAGGGGTTGGGCGTCTCGCCCGGAATCGCCGTCGGCCCGGCCCATGTGGTCGAGGGCGGCTCGGTGCATGTGCCCGAATACCGTATCGAGCCGGAGCAGATCGAGGCCGAGCGGGCGCGCTTCTCCGCCGCCGTCAACAAGGCGCAGAAGCAGCTGGTCAAGCTCAAGGCCAAATCGACCAACCTGCCGGGCACGGCGGCCGAGGAAATCGGCTTCCTGCTCGATGCGCATCTGCAGATGCTGACCGGCTCGCGTGTCGTGCGCGGGGTCGAGAAGCTGATCGAGGAGGGACTCAACGCCGAGGCGTCCGTTCAGGCCGAGATCTCGAAAGTCGCGCAGGATTTCGCGGCCCTCGACGATGCCTATCTGGCGGCGCGCGCCCAGGACATTCGCGAGGTCGGCGACCGGCTGATCCGCAACCTGACCCAGACGCCCTATGAAGCCTTCTCCCATCTCATGCCCGGCAGCATCATCGTCGGCGAGGAGCTGACGCCGGCCGATACGGCCCTCATGAATCCCGACATGGTCGGCGGTCTGGCCGCGGTGCTGGGCGGTGCGGAGAGCCATACCTCGATCATGGCGCGTTCGCTGGGCCTGCCGGCGGTGTTGGGCGTGGCCGGACTGATCGGCAATGTCCGCAGCGGCGATGTCATCGCGATCGACGGCGATGCGGGGCGCGTCTATCTCAACCCCAGTCCGAAGACCCTGGCGCTGCTGAAGGTGCGCCATGCGGAGGACGAGAAGGAAGAGCGGCTGCTCTCGCGGCTGAAGAAGCTGCCGGCGATCACGCGCGACGGAATCAATATCGGCCTGCAAGCCAATCTCGAGCTGCCGCGCGAGCTCGAGATGGCGGTCGATTCAGGGGCCGAGGGGATCGGGCTCCTGCGCACCGAATTCCTCTATATGAACCGCGACGACCTGCCCGACGAAGAAGAGCAATACAAGGTGCTGGTCGAGTTGATTGATGGGCTGCATGGCCGCCCCATCACGGCGCGCACGCTCGATGTCGGCGCCGATAAGCTCGCCTATTCGCTGGCGGCGCATCTGGGCGGCGGCATCAATCCGGCGCTGGGTCTGCGCGCGATCCGGCTTTCGTTGCGCGAGCGCTCGCTGCTCGAGACCCAGCTCGGGGCGATGATCCGGGCCGGCGCGCACGGGCCGTTGCGCATCCTGCTGCCGATGATCTCGACCCTGATCGAGATCCGCCAGGTGCGCGAGGTGCTGGACAAGGTGGTGCGCCGGCTCCACCGCCGCCGCATCAAGATCGCCGATCCGCTGCCGCCGATCGGCGTCATGATCGAGGTGCCCGGCGCTGCCTTGTCGGCCGATGCCTTCGCGCAGATCGTCGATTTCTTCGCCATCGGCACCAACGACCTCACCATGTACACGCTCGCCATCGACCGCGGCGAGGAGCAGGTGGCGCATCTCTATAACCCGCTCCATCCGGCGGTGCTGCGCCTGATCCAGTTCGCGACCGAGGCCGCCTTGCGCGCGCGCATTCCGGTCAGCGTCTGCGGCGAGATCGCGGGCGACCCGCGCTACACGCCGCTGCTGCTGGGGCTCGGCATCCGCGAGCTGTCGATGGCGGCGACGGCGCTTCCCCGCGTCAAGCAGCGCATCCGCGATCTCGATCTGGTGGCGGCGACGCGCTGCGCCAGCACGATCATGGACCAGTCCGATCCCGGCCGGATCGCCGCCTTGCTGGACGATTTCAACACGCTGGCATAACGGTCTTGAGCAGAGCCGCCCGCATCCTTTTCCTCAATGGCGTGGGCAGCGTCGGCAAGAGCTCGATCGCGAAGGCGCTCCAGACCCTGACGAGCGAGACCTTCCTGCTGGTCGCGATGGACGGCTTCCTCGAGATGCTGCCGCTGCCGATGCAGGACCATCCCGACACCTTCCTCTATGAGACCCTCGAGGAAGACGGCCATCCCTCGGTCGAGATCAGGACCGGGCCGGTGGGCGAGCGGGTGATGAAGGGCATGCGCCATGCCATCGCCGCCCTCGCGGCCCAGGGCAACAATCTGATCGTCGACGAGGTGATGACGGCGCGCGACTGGGCGGAATATGCGACCCTTCTCGCCGGTTTCGACGTCGCCAAGGTCGGCGTGTTCGCGCCGCTCGAGGTGCTCGAGGCGCGCGAGCGCCAGCGCGGCGACCGCCTGATCGGCACCTCGCGCCGGCAGTTCGACCGGCTCCATCGGGGCATGAGCTATGACTTCGAGGTCGATACCAGCCGGGCCACGGCGATGGAATGCGCCCGGGCGATTCAGCAGAGGTTCAGGCTCTAGATGTGGGCGCCGTCCCCAGAGTGACCGCCGCTTGTGACGACGTCAGTTCGGTGATTCTGTCCTGAGCATCGTCCCGATAGGCAGACTGCGTGGGAGCTTCCACAGCCTGCGCGGCGGCGCATGCGCTCGCGTTCCAGCCACAACTACGGCTTCTTCTCGGCTGTCCTCGTGCGGTCACAAATCCGCCGGAAAAACGTCAGATGCAAAGCTTAGGACGGCACCTCAGGGGCAATCTGCTCGCATATCGCGAAGTAGACAGAGTTTGAGGTGCGACCGACGGTGAGATCGACTCGGACGACTCCTTAACCGGTCACTCCTAGGTAGTTGGAAGACCACTCGTCGGCAGAGATAGGAGGGTTACATGTCGATGTTGGTTGGTCACACAATCAACAGAAGTAAAAATATCACAACTTACATGCACCCAAAGCGTGCATTAACTTCGCGTAATGATGAAACAGGAGCGACGTTTGTGAAGACCAGTGCGCGACGCGCCCGTCGACCTGACAATGCGATCACGTTAGCGCTGTGCCTCCTGGGTATTGCCATGCTCGGCTTGTGGTGTGCTCCCAGCACATGTTGGGCTGAGGACTCGATTACAGCCGCCGAGTTCTGGAAACAACGTCCAGCCAATTTCTTCCGCGAAGTACTTGCCCGGGATGCGACCGTTTGTGGGTCGATTCTTCAATCTTTGAATCAACCTTACACGCGAGCGGCGGGTCCACGGCAGAGCCAACGTCTGCTCATGCACACCAGCTATCTGCTCGAGAACTGGCGAAAAATACATGTTAACTGGGTCACGGCAGATGGCCGTTCAGTGCTTCAGTCTAAAGAACAACTAATTGCTGATGTCAACAACGATGGGCGCAAGGATGCCATCTACAGATGGAAGGGTTCGCTCAGTGGGACCGTGTCTGAGGATATGGCAGTTTCATTGAATCCAACTGAAGACGAGCTCTTTGGTGCCGAGCTGTCGTTCGATTCTTTCCGGGAAATTCTGGAACCCACGGACGTTGGCGCCTCGGGTGGCCCAGTCATATTCACCAAAAGGACCGTCCACGCGCCACAGGCGGAGATCTCTGACGATCAGTTGTATTGGTGGGAGGTCATTTCCTGGCGCGGTACGCAGTATCTCATGTCCAGCAAAGTTCTTTACTGGCAGCCAACCGCTGTGACGTCCGTCCTGCAGTACTTCAGCCCAACCAGCCTGGGCCTCGTCTGTCAATTCCGCGGAGCCCTCAACATAGACCGATGACCCCAATGGGATGTAGAAAGGGAAAGTCATGTCTCTTAGCGCGACGCATTCTTCCGATACCTATGAAGACGTGCTCTTTCGCATCCTGAAATACACTGAAAATGATCGCTTATTCAAAAATTAAAACCTATCCGGTCAACAGTATATCCATAATGGGGCCGATGGGAACCCAACGATCGGCTATGGATACAATCTTGCTGCACACTCTGCAGATGAGAACGAAGCAGCTTTAAAAGTGGCACTCGGCTACACGGTCGACACTGCGCTCGGCAGCTTGCCCCAAGATGTTCAAGACGGTCTCACGATCCTACGAGATTGGCGAGAGTCGCACACTTATACAAATCTGCAGATCATTGGCTTTGCGCAGGGAAGCGGCGGAAATTCCGCGCAGCAGCAAGCCATTCAGAGTTTTCTGATGACAGACATCACTGCGACAAGGCTATTAGATGCAACAGTCAATGGCTTGAAGGACAGTCTCGATCAGGAAGTCTTTCCCGATCATGAGGCTCTTCTGGATTACAGATTGAATGGAAGCGGTGGCAACGGCATAGACATTTCACCCGGTTCAGAATCGACGGTCGCTGACTCAAATGAGCGTGCTGCTCTGATGTCGCTTTACTACGGTCTTCCCACACTAATTGGCCCACGTCTGTTGACTGCCTTACAAAGCGATCATCGTGAGGAGGCATGGTACGAAATTCGCTATCAATCAAATGAGCACGGGGATGAAGAGGTTGCGCGACGGCGCTATTGGGAGAGCGAAGTTTTCGGGCTGCATGCAGATCCTGAGGACATCTCTCGAGCTGAAGCCCTGCGCGTCTTTGAGATGTTCACGCGGCATGAGACCATAATCCGGAACTATGACGGTAAGCTTGGCGATCAAGTTGAGGACGCAAACGATCTCTATGATCTCGAGGGTGACGAAATCATACATCCGCGTGACGAGGAGTTTGCGCCTGCCCGCACATATCTGGCGGCCGCTTACCTGTCGTTCGACGTGGGGCACATCGAAGCGGGAGAGGCAGGAACCGACGTTGGACTCGCAGTCTGGGGCGAGGGCGAGACGTCTTTGCGCTCAGAACTGGAGAGCGTGCAGGCCGCACTTGTAGCTAAAGAGCTGGATACGACTCAAGTCGACCATTTGCTTGGCATGCAAGCCAATCTTGAACAAATCTACGTAGCGGGCTCGGACACAATATTTGCAAGTGAGATGGATCTCCATACGGTGGATCGCCCCTCGCTGGAAAGCCTTTCGGGAATCACCGATGATCTGATATTTGGCACCAACTCTGCTGACACTTTAATGGCAGGCGGTGGCGATGACGCGCTCGTCGGAAGTGCTGGCGCGGACGCGATCTCGGGCGGCAATGGTGATGATGTCGTTATCTATGCGGAGAGCGGCAGCGCTGTGGCAGTCAACCTCGGTTCGAGCACAGTCTCTGGGGGCGATGCTGCCGGCGACACGCTAACGGGCGTTGAGAATGTCATAGGTAGTTCTCACGATGATGAGCTGACCGGTGACAGCTTGGCGAACGTGCTCATAGGTCTCAACGGGGACGATACACTTCAAGGTCAGAGCGGCGACGACATTCTGATGGGCGGGGAAGGTAACGACTCCATTGTCGGGGGCGAAGGCATCGATGTCATTGTCGGGGGGGCCGGCGACGACACGATTATTGGAGGGAACGGCGCCGACGCATTGTTTGGCAGCGAAGGAAACGATGTCTTCATGATGCAGGTCGGAGAGTGGGCGCACGGGTACGAAGCACCCGAAACGGCCGAAGTGATTATTGGGGCCGATGAAAACGATCAGCTCTTTTTTGACGACATTCAGCTGACTGGTGGTACCAGAGACGCTTACTACGTCTACATCGATGAGTTTGAGAATGAATCGTGGGTACCCAGTGACTTTATGCTGTGGGGTAACCCGGACGATCCGATTGCATACTTTTTGAATGAGGACGGTCTGTGGGTTGACTACTACGGTCCAGAGGAAACCGAGTACATTCTCGTTCCGGATTGGGAGAATGGTGACCTAGGGCTCACCATGACCGACGTCGACAATAGGTACCCTCTCGGAGAAGGCATGTTGATGGCGCCCGGAGGCGATACAGAGTCATCGGCTACGATGAAGGACACTTCTCACCTTTCCGTGAGCGATCTGTTCGAGGGCCACGGGGTACAAATCGGCGCTGAGGTGGTATCCAACGTCGCGTCGACGGCGGCAGATTATCTGAGTGCCGTCCAGGAAATAACTCAGGCGGCCCAGTCCTTGATCCTCGAGCAGAGTTGATGCCGCCTTGGGAGCGCCGACGGGCCGAAGTTCGCCGGCGCTCCATCTGCTGTCTGATTGACGCAGCCTGAGAGTGTGACTTTCTGGCTGGGTGTCGCCTCGATCGCATGGAGACAAGAGGGCGCGCCGGCAGGACTGACAGGCATTGCTAGTTATCGACCGCGGTCTTCGTGGGAGCGTTCATAGGACACGCCCTGGCACAGCCAGGATTGAACGCCTGGGGGCTGCTTACGGCGTTGAGGCACCTGGCCGCCGAATCGAACTGCGCCGCAGCTCGAGCTGTAGACCGCGCGCCGGCGAGGCGCGGCGAGCCGGCTACTGGCCGCAGCATGATCGCGATGGCGATGGCATCGCCTGCGAGCCCTGGTTGCGGCGTTGATCATTTCTCGGCTTCAGACTTGGGGCGATGATGCCTTTCTACAAGCGACTCCTGTGGCGTCGTCTCACGCAACAGGGAAAGGGCAGGCATTAATTTGGAACACTGGGCGACCTAGAGCGCTTTAGCTAGCTGCCGCCGGAGCACCGCCCAGCCCCTTCGGCACCGTCCCGGTGGGCGGGGATTTCTCTATTTGCGGCATTCGGCCAAAGGGTTACCGGTGCCCCGTCGGCAGCCCTTGCTCGGGCCCCGCGCCCCCTGCTATAGGGGCGCGCCATTTTCCCTCTTAGACCCTACGAGAATCAGGAGAATTCGTTCGATGAGCGCGCGTCAGGACTTCAAGGTCGCCGACATCTCCAAGGCCGAATGGGGCCGCAAGGAGATCGCCATCGCCGAGACCGAGATGCCGGGTCTGATGGCGCTGCGGCGCGAGTTCGGCGAGAAAAAGCCGCTCAAGGGTGCGCGCATCGCCGGCTGCCTTCATATGACGATTCAGACCGCGGTCTTGATCGAGACCCTGATCGCGCTCGGCGCCACGATCCGCTGGTCCTCCTGCAACATCTTCTCGACCCAGGACCAGGCCGCGGCCGCGATCGCCGCCGCCGGCATCCCGGTCTTCGCCTGGAAGGGCATGAACGAGGAAGAGTTCTGGTGGTGCATCGAGCAGACCATCAAGGGGCCCGATGGCTGGACGCCGAACATGATTTTGGACGATGGCGGCGACCTGACCCAGATCATGCATGAGAAATATCCGGCGATGCTCAAGGATGTGAAGGGCATCTCGGAAGAGACCACCACGGGCGTGCATCGCCTCTATGAGATGGCCAAGAAGGGTTCGCTCGCGGTCCCCGCGATCAACGTCAACGATTCCGTCACCAAGTCGAAGTTCGACAATCTCTATGGCTGCCGCGAGAGCCTGGTCGACGGCATCAAGCGCGCCACCGACGTGATGATGGCCGGCAAGGTCGCCGTGGTCTGCGGCTATGGCGATGTCGGCAAGGGCTCGGCCGCCTCGCTGCGCAGCCAGGGTGCCCGCGTCATGGTCACCGAGGTCGATCCGATCTGCGCGCTGCAGGCGGCGATGGAAGGCTATCAGGTCACCACCATGGATGACGCGGCCGCGCAGGCCGACATCTTCGTGACCGCGACCGGCAATATCGACGTCATCACGCTCGACCATATGCGCCAGATGAAGGACCGGGCGATCGTCTGCAACATCGGTCACTTCGACAGCGAGATCCAGATCGGCGCGCTCAGGAACTACAAGTGGGACAATGTGAAGCCGCAGGTGGACGAGGTCGTGTTCCCCGACGGCAAGCGGCTGATCGTCCTGGCCGAGGGCCGGCTGGTGAATCTCGGCTGCGCCACCGGCCATCCGAGCTTCGTGATGAGCGCCTCCTTCACCAACCAGGTGCTGGCGCAGATCGAGCTCTGGAACAATCACGGCCAGTATGAGCGCAAGGTCTATGTGCTGCCCAAGCATCTGGACGAGAAGGTCGCGGCCCTGCATCTGGAGAAGATCGGCGTGAAGCTGACCAAGCTCTCGACGCAGCAGGCCGACTATATCGGCGTCGCCCAGAAGGGCCCCTACAAGCCGGAACATTACCGCTACTAAATCTTCTATCGGCAAGGCTGGCCTCGTCCGGGTCATCCCCCCGGAGTCCGAGGCCGGCCGCCGACCGGTTCTTCTCCCCTTTATCGGCCTGACAGCGGCTTTGCCGCATTGTCCCCTCATGGCCACCGTGACAAATCCGCGATAAAGTGATTCGCGTGGGGCTTGGACACAACATGTGGGGTCTGGTGAGGGCTGCCTCTGGCGGGCTGGTGATCGCGGCCGTGGGGCTGAGCGCCCCGCGCTGGGCGCTGGCGGCCGAGGCGGGCGATATGCCCGGCTGGGGCTCCAGCTGGCTGCTGGCGGCCCTCCTGCTGGGCCTGCTGGCGGGGCTGGTGGTGGCGGGCCTCCTGGTTCGCCGTGAGCGGGCCCGGGCGGTCGAGCGCGAGCGCGAGGCCGCCATCGAACGCACCACGCTCGAGAACGCCCGCGCCGAAGCCGCCGGCCAGATCGCCTCGATCGCCGGCCAGCGCGACGGGCTGCAGCAGATCCTCGACAGCATCCCCGTCCCGGTCTGGCGCCGGCGTGCCGATCTCTCGCTCGATTTCGTCAATCTGACCTACGCCCGTTCGGTCGAGGCCGACCGGCCCAGGGTCCTGCTGGAACAGACCGAGCTCGCCGGCGGCCGGGCGCTCGCCGAACGGGCGCGCGATCTGGGCCTCGGCCAGTCGGAAAGCCGGCCCACGGTCGTGGGCGGCGAGCGGCTGCTGTTCGACTTCAACGAGCAGCCGCTGCCGGACGGCCGCCTCATCGGCTATGCGCGCGACATGACCAGCGTCGAGTCGACCCAGTTCGAGCTGGCGCGCCATATCCAGGCGCATGGCGAGGTGCTGGAGCAGCTCAGCACCGGCATCATCATCCTGGGCCCCGACGCCCGGGTGAAGTTCTTCAACAGCGCCTACACCCGGCTCTGGGGCCTCGAGGCCGAGTTCCTGCGCAGCGAGCCGACCCTGGAGCAGCTCCTGGAGCAGCTGCGCGAAAAGCGTCGCCTGCCGGAGCAGCCCGATTTCCCGGCCTATAAGCGCGAGCTGCGGCGCAGCCTGATGAGCGCCATCAACCCGCTCGAATCGCTGCTGCATCTGCCCGACAACCGCACCATCCGGCGGGTGGCGGCGCCCCATCCCTTCGGCGGTATCGTCATGACCTTCGAGGATGTGACCGACACGCTGGCGCTGGAGCGCTCCTACAACACCCTCATCGACGTACAGCGCGAGACCCTCGACAATCTGTTCGAGGGCGTCGCGGTGTTCGGCGCCGACGGGAGGCTCAAGCTCTACAATCCGGCCTTCGTGCGGATGTGGGGCTTCCATGAGGGCGACCTCGTCGACGAGCCGCACGCGACCCAGCTGGTCGACCTCATCCGCAATTTCTTCGAGACGGTGGCCTGGCCGCGCCTCAAGCAGCGCATGATCGACCGGCTGCAGGACCGCACCGCGCGCACCGGCCGCATGGAGCGCGCCGATGGCTCGACCATCGATTTCGCGGCGGTGCCGCTGCCCGACGGCGCCTGCCTGATGATCTATATGGATGTGAGCGACAGCGTGCGGGTGCAGCGCGCCTTGGCCGAGCGCAATGCGGCGCTCGAAACCGCCGACCGGCTCAAGTCGGAGTTCATCGCCAACGTCTCCTACGAGCTGCGCACGCCCTTGAACGCGATCATCGGCTTCGCCGAGATCCTCGATCAGCAATATTTCGGGCCGCTGACCGAGCGCCAGGCGGAGTACAGCCACGGCATCATCGACGCCTCGCAGCAGCTGCTGCTGCTGATCAACGACATCCTCGACATCGCCACCATCGAGGCGGGCTATCTCCAGCTCGAGCTGGCGCCGGTCGACGTCGCCGCGATGCTGAAGGATCTCGTGACCCTGAGCGCCGAGCGGGCGCGTTCGCGCGGCGTGGCGCTCGAGCTCGATTGCCCGCCCGATATCGGGCGCGTCACCGGCGACGAGCGGCGCCTCAAGCAGGCGATCTACAATCTCATCAGCAACGCGATGAAGTTCACGCCCTTGGGCGGCTCGGTGCGGATGACCGCGCGCCGCGTCGAAGGCCAGCTCGAGATCGAGGTGGTCGACAACGGCGTCGGCATCGCCGAGCAGGATCAGGGCGAGGCGTTCCAGAAGTTCGCGCGCGTCGGCGGACGGCGCCAGAGCGGCAGCGGACTGGGCTTGGCGCTGGTAAAGAGCCTGATCGAGCTCCATGGCGGCCATGTCGAGCTCATCTCCAAGCCCGGCGTCGGCACCCGCGTCACCTGCCGCCTGCCAGCCGCCCCCAGCGACGCGCCGGCCAACACCCCGGAACGCCGCGCGGCGGGGTGATTTTCGAGCCACAATCCAAGTTCTTCAGGGAGTCCCAGCCTGTAAGCTGGAACTTGGCATGTGTAAGCGTTTCGTTTACACATTTACCCTGTGATCCGGTCGTTTCGCAGCAAGGCCCTCCGCCGATTCGCCGAGACCGACAACAGCTCGAAATTGAGCGCGCAGAACCCCGAGAGAATCAGGCGAATTCTTTTGGCTTTGGATAGTGCGCGAAGACCCGAGGCGCTCGATCTGCCGGGCTTGCGCTTCCATCCGCTCAAGGGCCGGGAAAGAGGGCGCCATGCGGTGGATGCCGGCGGCAACCGGCGGCTCACTTTTGGCTGGGATGGCGAAGATGCCATCGATCTGGACCTGGAGGACTATCACTGATGAGCACCAAATCCCTGCTGCGCGGTCTTCGTCCGATGCATCCGGGCAAATTGCTCCGCGAGGAGATCTTGCCGGCTGTCGATCGGCCCAAGGCCGAAATCGCGCGGCTGCTCGGTGTCTCGCGCCAGCATCTCTACGACATCCTCGACGAGCGCAAGCCGGTCACGCCGGCGATGGCGGTTCGTCTCGGGAAGCTGTTCGGCAACGGCCCGGAGCTCTGGCTCGATCTGCAGAGCGCCTATGACCTGGCCGCCGTGACGAAGAAACTGGCGGCCGAGCTGAAGAAGATTCCAACCCTGACGGCAGCCTAAAGCGGCCGGGACCGCGAGGTCCTCTAGCTCACCTTGATCTGCTCGACGGCTTTGCGGGCGATCGGCTCCAAGCCGTCGCCGCCGGCGGCGAGCACGGCCAGGATCTCGCGGCGCATGCGCGGCTCCCAGAATTTCTGGATATGGTCGAGCGTGTCGGCGACCGCGCGGTCTTCGCTTTTGAGGCGGAAACCCTTGGCGATCTGGTTGGCCATATAGACGAGGCGGTCGGGATTCATGGTCTGGTCTCGGCAATGCGCTCGGGATGGGTATAGGCCTGGAAGCCCTCGTCGCGGGCGCCGGCCACCAGAGTGAGGCCGCAGGCCTCGGCCGTCTCGATCGCGAGCGTGGTGGGGAAGGAAACCGCCACCAGGAGCCCGATGCCGGCGGTCGCGGCCTTCTGCACCATCTCGACGCTCATGCGGCTGGTGATGACGGCGAAGCCCGGCGCGTAGTCGCCATCGGGGGCCATCCGGGCGCGGGCGCCGATCAGCTTGTCGAGCGCGTTGTGGCGCCCGACATCCTCGCGCGCGAGCACCGGCTTTCCCTCGACCGTGAACCAGGCCGCGGCATGGACCGCCCGAACTTCGCTATTGAGCGGCTGCAGGGCCGGCAGGCTTTCGACCGCCGCCGCAATGACGCGGCTCGAAACCACCGGACCGGGCGCAAGCTGAGGCAAGGGCCGCAGCGCCTGGTCGAGCTCGGCGATGCCGCAGAGCCCGCAGCCGGCACGCCCCGCCAGATTGCGCGAGCGCACGCCCAGCATGCGGGCGCGGCGTTCCGGGATGGTGACATCGATCTGAAGGCCGCGGCCATGATCGGTCACCCGGATCGGGCCGACCTCGCTGGCGCGCTTCACGATGGCTTCGGCGAGGCTGAAGCCCAGCGCGAAATCCTCGAGATCGGCCGGGCTGCCCATCATCACGACGTAGGATTCGCCGTTATAGGTGACGGCCAGGGGCGTTTCGGTCGCGATCGCCTGCTCGATGGCCTCGTGATTCCCGCCGTGCCAGCGTTCGGCGCCCAACCGGGCCGAAGCCGCCGGAATCTTGGGAGATTCCGATGCCGGCATCGGGGTCGCGCGCGGCGCGCGGGAGCGCGACAGCATCGAGCCCATACCGTTACTCGGCCGCCGGCGCCGCCGCGATGCGACGCGCGCGTCGGGTGAATTCGTCATTCTCCTCCTGCCAATCCGAGCGACGGTTGGTCGGGCGGACCTGGACGGCGGTCACCTTGTATTCCGGGCAATCGGTCGCCCAGTCCGAGAATTCCGTGGTCACGACATTAGCGCCGGTGTCGGGATGGTGGAAGGTCGTATAGACCACGCCCGGCTGCATCCGTTCGGAGACGCGGGCGCGCAAGGTGGTATCGCCGGCGCGGCTCTTCAACTGCACCCAGTCGCCGTCATTGATGCCGCGATCCTCGGCGTCGACCGGATGGATCTCCAGCCGGTCTTCCTCATGCCAGACCGAGTTGGCGGTGCGCCGCGTCTGGGCGCCGACATTGTACTGGCTGAGGATGCGCCCGGTGGTGAGGATCAGGGGGAAGCGCGGACCGGTGCGCTCCTCGGTCGGCACGAACTCGGTCAGGACGAACAGGCCCTTGCCGCGCACGAAGCCCTTCTCATGCATGATCGGGGTGCCTTCCGGCGCCTTGTCGTTGCAGGGCCATTGGATACTGCCCAGCTCCTCGATCCGCTTGAACGAAACGCCCGCAAACGTCGGCGTCAGCCGCGCGATCTCGTCCATGATCTCGGAGGGGTGCTTGTAGTTCATCGGGTAACCCAACGCCGCCGAAAGGGCCATCGTGGCCTCCCAATCGGCCTTTCCGGCCATCGGCGGGATCGCCTTGCGCACGAGGCTGATGCGCCGCTCGGCATTGGTGAAGGTGCCGTCCTTCTCGAGGAAGGACGAGCCCGGCAGGAACACATGGGCGTAGTTCGCGGTCTCGTTCAGGAACAGGTCCTGGACGACCACGCATTCCATGGCGGCGAGACCGGCACCCACATGATGGGTGTTGGGGTCGGACTGCAGGATGTCCTCGCCTTGCACATACAAACCCTTGAAGCTGCCGTCGACGGCGGCGTCGAGCATGTTGGGGATGCGCAGGCCGGGCTCCGGATCGATCACGACGCCCCAGGCGCTTTCAAAGAGTGCGCGGGTCGACGCATCGGACACATGGCGGTAGCCCGAGAGCTCATGCGGGAAGGAGCCCATGTCGCAGGCGCCCTGCACATTGTTCTGGCCGCGCAGCGGATTCACGCCCACGCCGTTCCGGCCGATATTGCCGGTCAGCATGGCGAGGTTGGCCATGGCCATGACCGTGGTCGAGCCCTGGCTGTGCTCGGTGACGCCGAGCCCGTAATAGATCGCACCGCGGCCGCCGGTCGCGTAGAGGCGGGCAGCGCCGCGAAGGTCGGCCGCGGGCACGCCGGTATAGGCCTCGCTCGCTTCCGGCGAGTTCAGCGGCTGGCGGATGAAAGCGAGCCACTCGCGGAAGCTCTCGAGATCGCAACGTTCCTTGATGTAATCCTCGTCGAGCAGGCCCTCGGTCGCGATCACATGGGCCAGCGCATTGACGACCGCCACATTGGTGCCGGGCTTGAGCGCCAGATGGAACTGGGCCTCGACATGGGGCGTGCGCACCAGATCGATACGGCGCGGATCGACCACGATGAGCTTGGCACCCTGGCGCAGGCGGCGCTTCATGCGCGAGGCGAAGACCGGGTGCGCGTCGGTCGGGTTGGCGCCGATCACCAGCGCCACGTCGGTCTCGTCGACCGAATCGAAATCCTGGGTGCCGGCCGAGGTGCCGAGCGTGGTCTTGAGGCCATAGCCGGTGGGCGAGTGGCAGACGCGCGCGCAGGTATCGACATTGTTGTTGCCGAAGGCGGTGCGGATCAGCTTCTGCACCAGGAAGGTCTCCTCGTTGGTGCAGCGCGAGGAGGTGATGCCGCCGACCGAGGTGCGGCCATACTTCGCCTGGATCCGCTTGAACTCGGAGGCGGCGTAATTGATCGCCTCGTCCCAGGAGACCTCGCGCCAGGGCAGATCGATGCTGGTGCGGATCATCGGCTTCAGGATGCGTTCCTTATGCGCGGCATAGCCCCAGGCGAAGCGGCCTTTGACGCAGGAATGGCCGTGATTGGCCTTGCCGTCCTTCCAGGGCGTCATGCGCACGACGGTGTTGCCGTTGAGCTCGGCCTTGAAGGAGCAGCCGACGCCGCAATAGGCGCAAGTGGTGACGACCTCGCGGCGCGGCTGGCCCAGCTCGATCACCGACTTCTCGATCAAGGTCGCGGTCGGGCAGGCCTGCACGCAGGCGCCGCAGGAGACGCATTCCGAACCGATGAAATCCTCATCCTGGCCGGCCGAGACATGCGATTCGAAGCCGCGCGCGCCGATGGTCAGCGCAAAGGTGCCCTGGACCTCCTCGCAAGCGCGCACGCAGCGCGAACAGGCGATGCATTTGGCCGGATCGAAGGTGAAATAGGGGTTGGAGACGTCCTTCTTGGCGTCGAAGTGATTGGCGCCTTCATAGCCGTAACGCACCTCGCGCAGGCCCACGGCACCGGCCATGTCCTGCAGCTCGCAATCGCCGTTCGCGGCGCAGGTCAGGCAGTCGAGCGGATGATCGGAGATATAGAGCTCCATCACGCCCTTGCGCAGCTTTTCCAGCCGCGGCGTCTGGGTCTTGACCTTCATGCCCGGCTCGACCGGCGTGGTGCAGGAGGCGGGTGTGCCGCGACGACCGTCGATCTCGACCAGGCAGAGCCGGCAGGAGCCGAAGGGCTCGAGATTGTCGGTGGCGCAGAGCTTGGGGATCGAGAGACCGGCCTCGACCGCGGCATGCATGATCGAGGTTCCGGCCGGAACCGTGATCGCCTGGCCGTCGATCTCGAGCGTGACCGGTGCGCCGACCCGGGCGGGGGTGCCGTAATCGATCTCGGGATGCAGAGCCATGGGAGGTCTTCCTCTTCTCGGCTATTCGGCCGCGACCGCAACCGGCCGTTTGAAATCGTCGGGGAAATGTTCGAGCGCGCTCAAGACCGGCAGCGGCGTCAGGCCGCCCAGCGCGCAGAGCGAGCCGTCGGTCATGACCTCGCAGAGATCGCGCAGCAGCGCTGTCTGCGCATCGATGTCGCGGCCCGCGATAATGCGATCCATGATCTCGACGCCGCGGGTCGAGCCGATGCGGCAGGGCGTGCATTTGCCGCAGGATTCGGTGGCGCAGAATTCCATGGCGAAGCGCGCCTGGCGGGCGAGATCGACGCTGTCGTCGAACAGCACCATGCCGCCATGGCCCAGCATGCCGCGCTTGGCCGCCAGCGCTTCATAGTCCATCGGGAGATCGAGCAGGCTCGCCGGGAAATAGGCGCCCAGCGGGCCGCCGATCTGGACCGCGCGCAAGGGCCGGCCCGAGGCGGTGCCGCCGCCGAAATCATTGATCAGCGTGTCGAGCGTGACGCCGAAGGCGAGCTCGACCAGACCGCCGCGCTTCACATTGCCGGCGAGCTGCACCGGCAGGGTGCCGCGCGAGCGGCCCATGCCGAAATCGCGATAGGTCTCCGCACCCTCGGCGAGGATGAAGGGAACGGTCGAGAGCGTGACGAGATTGTTGACGACCGTGGGCTTGCCGAAGAGTCCCTGGAGCGCCGGCAGTGGCGGCTTGAAGCGGATGACGCCGCGCTTGCCCTCGAGGCTTTCCAGGAGCGAGGTCTCTTCGCCGCAGATATAGGCGCCCGCACCCATGCGGACTTCGATATCGAAGCTGAAATCGCTGCCGAGAATCTTCGGGCCCAGCCGGCCTTCGTCGCGGGCGTTCGCGACCGCGCGCTTGAAGGTGAGGAAGGCATGCGGATATTCGGAGCGGATATAGACGAAGCCTTGCGTGGCGTCGACGGCGAGGCCCGCAATCGTCATGCCTTCGATAAGCCCATAGGGATCGCCTTCGAGCAGCATGCGATCGGCGAAGGTGCCGCTGTCGCCCTCGTCGGCGTTGCAGACGATGTATTTCTGATCGGCCTTGGCGCCCAGGACCGTCTTCCATTTGATCCCGGTCGGAAAGCCGGCACCGCCGCGGCCGCGCAGGCCCGAGGTCGTGACGGCGTCGACGATGGCCGCGGGCGCCATAGTGAGCGCCTTGGCGAGGCCACGATAACCGCCATGGGCCTCGTAATCTTCCAGCGACAGCGGATCGACGATGCCGCAGCGCGCGAAGGTCAGGCGCTGCTGGCGCTTGAGCCAGGGAATCTCATCCACCAGCCCGAGACGCAGTTTGTGCTCACCGCCTTCGAGCAAGCCGGCCTCGAGAAGACCCGGCACATCCTGGGGCGTCACCGGCCCGTAGCCGACGCGTCCCTCGGGCGTTTCCACCTCGATCAGCGGCTCCAGCCAGAACAAGCCGCGCGAGCCGTTGCGCACGATCTCGGCCTTGGCGCCCTTGCGCTTCAACCCAAGCGTCAGGGCCTCGGCCACTTCCTCCGCATCGAGCGAGAGGGCCGTCGAATCGATCGGAACGAAGAGACGCGTCACGATTGACGTTCCTGAGCGATGTGGCGCGCCAGATACGTTTCGATCTTGGCGAGGTCGACGCGCCCGAGGATCCGTTCGTCGAGCATCGCTGCAGGTCCGCACGCGCAATTGCCAAGGCAGAAGATCGGTTCAAGCGTCAGCTTGCCGTCGGCGCTGGTGTCATGGAAATCGATGCCGAAGCGGGCCTTCACCTGGGCCGCCAGCTTGTCGGCGCCCATGGCCTGACAGGCCTCGGCGCGACAGAGCTTCAGCACATGGCGGCCGGGCGCCGTCTTGCGGAAGTCGTGATAGAAGGAAACCACGCCATGCACTTCGGCACGCGACAGGTTCAGCGCCTCGGCCACGAGCGGCACCGCTGCCGCGGGCACATGGCCGAACTCTTCTTGCAAGGCATGCAGAATCGGCAGACAGGCACCCGCTTGTGACCGATATTGTTCGATCAACTCGGCCGCCCTTTCCGCCGACCAGGGCATCACGCCCATGGCGCTCTCCCACGCGTTGGTCGGTATCGATGCGCAACAATAATTGATAGCCGAAGCCTATATCAAAGTGGAATAGGCTATTGATTGATAGGTTTTATCTATCAAAGATCAAGACCTGGGCGGTCCGATCGACGCCAAAGCAGCTTCAATATCAAGGGTTTGAGCCACTTCGACCAAGGCCCGGGCCGTGGGCTGGAGCGGCTCGCGCTCCGGATAGACCACCCCGATGAGCCGTTCGGGCTTGGGATCGGTCAAGGGCAGGGCGCGCAGCCAATTGGGCTCCCCCAGCAGATGCAAAGACGCCTGGCTCAGGACCGCGGCGAGGCCGCTGCGGACATGGGTGTAGAGGCCCAGGATCGAATTCGATTCCACCACCGGCGTCGGCGTGGCCCCCGCCTCGTGAAAGGCGTGGTCGACGATGCGCCGGTTCTGCATGTCGGGTGTCAAAAGACAGAGCGGCACCTTCGCCGCCTCGGCCCAGGTCACGCTGCGCCGCGTCGCGAAGAGGTCGGGATCGCCGGTCACGAGGTAATAGCGCTCGTGATAGAGCGGGTGGCTGCGCACGCGCAGGAGCGGCTCGTTGTCGAGATAGGTCAGGGCCGCGTCGATATCGAAATTGTCGAGCCCGCGCTGGATCTCGATCGAGCTCATCGACAGGATCTTGATCTGCACGCGCGGGTGGGTCGCGCGGAACGGCGTGGTGAGAAGGCCCAAGGCCGCCAGCGCCGTCGGGATCACGCCGATGGTGAGGTGGCCGCTGAGGCCTTCTTTCAGCAGCGCCAGCTCCTGATGCATGGCGTCGCGATCGGCGATGATGCGGTGCGCCCATTCGACGATCCGCTCGCCTTCGGGCGTGAGACCGCGGAAGCGCTGGCCGCGCTCGACGATGAGGACGCCGAGCTCGGACTCGAGCTCGCGGATCGCGGCCGACAAGGTGGGCTGGGTCACATGACAGACCGCAGCCGCGCGCCCGAAATGCCGCTCGCGGGCGAGCGTCACGAGATATTCGAGCTGGCGAAGAAGCATGGCCGATACGATCCCGTTTCTTCGCCCTGTTGCAGGGGCGCTTTATGCGCCCGGCACGCCGGACGTCGTCGAATATTCGAAATGCAGCACTTCGCCCACATGCACCAGCGGATAGATCGCGTGAGCCGCGGCGGCCGCTTCGGCGAAGCCCGACAGGATCAGCTTCAGCTTGCCCGGATAATGCGCGATATCGCCGATGGCGAACACGCCCGCGCGGCTGGTGGCGCAGCTCGAGGGATCGACCAGGATATGGTTGTGGTCGAGATTGAGGCCCCATTTCGCGATCGGGCCCAGATTCATCGAGAGGCCGAAGAAGGGCAGCAGCACGTCCGCCGGCAGGCTGCGCTTCTCGCCTTCGAGCGTGGCGACGACGACGGCGCTGATCTGGCCGTTGCCGCCTTCGAGCCCGGAGAGCTGATAGGGCACCACCATCTCGACCTTGCCGGTCTTCACCAGCGCTTCCATGCGCGCGACGCTTTCGGGGGCGGCGCGGAATTTCGGCCGGCGATGGATGACATAGACATGGGCCGCGAGGTCCGCCAGCGAGAGCACCCAGTCGAGCGCCGAATCGCCGCCGCCGGCGATGACGATACGCTTGCCGCGATAATCCTCGCGCCGCTTCACCAGGTAATGGACGCTTTTGCCTTCATAGGCCTCGATGCCGTCGAGCGGCGGACGGTTGGGCCCGAAGGCGCCGACACCGGCCGCGACGATGACCGCGCGCGCATCGACCGTGACGCCGCCCGCATTCGACACCAGGAAGCGGTCGCCATGGGGTTCGACCCCCGTGACCGCATGGCCGAAATGATAGACCGGCTTGAAGGGCGCGGCCTGGACCTCGAGCTGGCGCACCAGCTCGGCCGCGTCGATCCGCGGATGGCCAGGGATGTCATAGATCGGCTTCTCCGGATAGAGCGCGCTGCATTGGCCGCCGGCCATGTCGAGCGCGTCCAGCACATGCGCCTTCATCTTCAGCATCCCGCATTCGAACACGGCGAAGAGCCCCACAGGGCCGGCGCCGATGATGGCGACGTCGGTCTGATGCGTGGCGCTGGCGGTCATGGGCAGAATCTCCGGATTAAAGGGCGGGCTAGACGGCCGGTATCGTCGGCCGGCCCATACCAGCCCGGGAACATGGCGGCCTGTCGCGGTCCTGGCAAGCAGGCCATCGGGCCTGGTCGTCTCAAGCCGATTTGGCTTGAGACGTGAATCAGGCCCGCTTGATATTGAATCAGAGCAAGATTCACGGACCGGCTCGGTAAGAGCCGGTCCGACCTTGCTCTGGGACCGACTCGGGGGCCGGTTTCCGCCGGATTTGCGCCGCGGAAGCCCGGTTTCACGCCACCGGGGCCCGGCGGTTGCGTCGTTCCTGGCCCCTCGCTACAACCCATCCGGCATGACCGATTCCGCCGCCTCATCCCTTGTCCGGTCCCTGTTTCTGCCCGACGAAGCCGCGACCGAGCGGCTCGGCGCCGGCCTCGCCGCGGCCCTGGCGCCGCGCGATCTGGTGGCGCTCTCGGGCGAGCTCGGCGCCGGCAAGACCTGCCTCGCCCGGGCGGTGATCGCGGGCCTGATGGGCGGGCCCGAAGAGGTGCCGAGCCCGACCTTCACCCTGGTCCAGACCTATGAGACCCCCAAGGGACCGCTCTGGCATTTCGACCTTTACCGACTGTCGGCGCCCGACGAGGTGTGGGAGCTGGGTTTCGAAGAGGCGCTGGCCGAGGGCATGTCGCTGATCGAATGGCCCGAGCGGCTGGGCCGGCTGCTGCCGGGGCCACGGCTCGATCTCATGCTGCGCTTCGCCCAGAGCCCCGGCGCCCGCCATGCCGATCTGGTCGGCCAAGGCAGCTGGGCCTCGCGCATCGACCGTCTCGCGGCATGACGAGGCCTTCGACGCGCGCCATGACGACACCCCTCAAGCTTCACGAACAGCCCGAGCGCGTCGCCAAACGCGACGAATTCCTGAAGCGGGCCGGCTGGGGCAGCGCCGAGCGCCGGCTGCTCGCGGGCGATGCGTCCTTCCGGCGCTATGACCGCCTGACGCGGGGCGACCGCACGGCGGTGCTGATGGACGCGCCGCCGCCGCAGGAGGATGTGCGGCCCTTCGTGGCGGTGAGGAAGATCCTGGGCGGCCTCGGCCTGTCCGCGCCCGAGCTCTATGCGGCCGACGAGGCGCAAGGCTTCCTGCTGCTCGAGGATCTGGGCGACGATACCTATACGCGCCTGCTGCAGCGCGGCACCGACGAACCGGGGCTCTACCGCCTCGCGGTCGATGTGCTGATCGAGCTGGCGAAACATATCCAGCCGAAGGATATGCAGTCTCTGCCGCCGCTCGACGATGCCCGCGCCCTCGACGAGGTCTCGCGCCTGACCGAATGGTGGTGGCCGACCGTGATGGGCGGACCGATCCCGGAGAAGGTCCTGAACGACTATCGTGCGGCCTGGCGCCAGGTTCTGCCGCGCGGCCGGCGGGCTCCGGAATCGATCGGCCTCTTCGACTATCATGTCGACAATCTGCTCTGGCTGCCGCAGCGCCAGGGTGTGGCCGCCTGCGGCCTGTTGGATTTCCAGGATGCCGTGCGGGTGCCGATGGGATTCGACCTGATGTCGCTGCTGCAGGATGCGCGGCGCGATCTGATGCCCGGGCTCGAGCCCGAGCTCTATGAGCGCTTCGTGACGGGCCTGCCGGGCCTCGATCGCGCGGCCTTCGCCGATGCCTTCGCGGTGCTCGGCGCCGAGCGCCACTCGCGCATCATCGGCACTTTCCTGCGGCTTTGGAAACGCGACGGCAAGCCCGCCTATCTGGTGCATCTGCCGCGCGTCTGGCGGCAGCTCGAAAGCGCGCTGGCGGCCCCGGCCATGGCGCCGCTCAAAGACTGGTTCGACACCTACGTGCCGCGCGCCAAGCGCGGCGCCGTCTCCATGTGAGTTCCTGGAACAGCCCTGATGTCATTTCCCGATACCGCGATGGTTCTGGCGGCCGGCTTCGGCAAGCGCCTGCGGCCTTTGACCGAAGAGACGCCGAAGCCGCTGGTGAAGGTCGCGGACCGCCCCCTGATCGACTGGGTGCTGGACCGCCTGGCCGAGGGCGGCGTCAAGCGCGCCGTCGTCAACACGCATTGGCTGGGCGAGCGCATCGTCGAGCATCTCTCGCACCGCAGCGCGCCCGAGATCGTCTATTCGCATGAGGAGGAGATCCTCGAGACCGGCGGCGGCATCAAGAAGGCGCTGCCTCTGCTGGGGGCGGGGCGCTTCTTCGCGGTCAACGCCAAGATCCTCTGGCTCAATGGCAAGACCAACGCGCTGCATCGTCTGGCGGCCGCCTGGGACGATGCGCGGATGGACGCGCTCCTGCTGCTGCAACCGACGGCCACCGCGGTCGGCTATGACGGCCAGGGCGATTTCGCGCTCGATCCGCAAGGCGTGATCAGGCGCCGGCGCGAATGGGAGGTCTCTCCCTTTCTCTATTCGGGCATCCAGCTCCTGCATCCGCGTCTGTTCGAGAATTCGCCGGACGGTTTCTTCTCGCTCAATGTCCTTTACGACCGGGCGATCGAGGCGGGGCGGCTTTATGGGCTGCGCCATGACGGCGAGTGGTATCATGTCAGCACGCCACGGCATCTGGCCGAGGTGGAGGAGCGCCTGGCCGAAGTCGGCTTCAGGAGCCGGTAGGCGCGCAAAGGCTTTCTTCCTGTCATGCCCGGGCTCGACCCGGGCATCCAGTCTTTGCGGCCCCTGGATCGCCGGATCAAGTCCGGCGATGACAGAACCGCGGAATGGCAGAGGACAGGCGAGAGGGGGTGGCGTGAGGCTGCAAGAATGACGCATCCAATCCTGCCGCCCGACCGGATCTTCTCGATCCCTGCGGGCGTGCCCTTCCTCGATGCGCTCGCGCGCCGTCTTCTGATCGAGACTCATGACGATCCGCTGGCGCTCGGGCGCTATCGCGTCCTGCTGCCGACACGCCGTGCTTGCCGCGCGCTGCAGGAGACCTTCCTGCGCCTGCGCGAAGGCCGGCCGCTGCTGCTGCCGCAGCTGACGCCGCTCGGCGATATCGACGAGGAGGAGCTGGCGCTCGCGGCCGAGGCGGAGGAGCCGGGCGCGGCGCTCGACCTGCCGCCGGCGCTGCCGTCCTTGATGCGCCAATTGATGCTGGCGCGCCTCGTTTCGCGCGCGGCCGCGGCACGCAGCGAATCGATGTCGGCCGATCGCGCCGCGTCGCTGGCGGGCGAGCTGGCGCGGCTGGTCGACCAGGTCGCGACCGAGCGGCTCTCCTTCGAGCGGCTGGCGGAGATCGTGCCGGGCGAGCTGGCGCGGCATTGGCAGCTCACGGTCGAGTTCCTCGAGATCGTCACCAGGTTTTGGCCGAAGATCGAGAAACAGGCCGGTGCCGTGGGCGCGGCTGAACGGCGCAACCTTCTGCTCGAACGCCAGGCGGAGCTCTGGCTCAAATCGCCGCCGCAGGATCCGGTGATCGCGGCGGGTTCGACGGGCTCGATCCCGGCCACCGCCGATCTGATCGCGGCGGTCGCGCAATTGCCGCAAGGGCGCGTGGTGCTGCCGGGATTGGCCGCCGGCGGCAATGCGGAATTCTGGCAGAAGGTCGAGGCCGATCCGAGCCATCCGCAGCATGGGCTCCGGCTGCTGCTGCAACGTCTCGATGTCGCGCCGACTTCGGTTCTGCCCTGGCCGGACGCGCCAGCCCATCCCGCGGTCGCGCGTCGTCAGGCCTTCCTGACCGAGGCGCTGGCGCCAGCCGACCTCACCCATCTCTGGAGCCGCCCCAATCGCGATGCGGCCGCCGACCGGATCGCGCTCAAGGGCGAAGGTCATGAGATCAGTTTGACGCGGCTCGATTGCCCGGGCCTGAGCGAGGAGGCGCTCACCATCGCGCTCCTGATGCGCGACGCGATCGAGAAGAAGGGCCAGCGCGCGGCGCTGGTGACACCGGATCGTTCGCTGGCACGGCGCGTCGCTTCCGAGCTCAAGCGCTGGTCGATCGAGATCGACGATTCCGCCGGCACCGATCTCGGCCAGACGCCGCCCGGCAGTTTCCTGCGGCTGGTGGCAGGGCTGCCGCTCGACGGCGTGGCGCCGGTGCCGCTGCTGTCCTTGTTGAAACACCCCCTGGCGGCGGGCGGCGAGGCAACGGCCGGATTTCGGGCGAAGCTGCGGGCACTCGAACGCGCCGCGTTACGGGGACCGCGGCCGGCGCCAGGCTTTGCCGGGTTGCAGGCGGCGCTGGCGCCGGCGATCGAGCGCTATCCCGAGCTGGCGATTCTTTCCTCCTGGCTCGACCGCATCGCCGACGCCGCAGCGCCCTATCTCGACCTCGCGGATTCCAAGCGTGTGCCGCTGGAAGAATTGATTCGCGCTCACCTGACCGTGGCCGAAGCGCTCGTCGCCAGCGACAGCGAGACCGGTGCCTCGCGGCTGTGGCGCGGCGATGCGGGCGAAGCGGCGGCGAGCTTCTTCACCGAGTTCCTGGCGGCCTCCAAGGAGCATGAGCCGATCGCGGCGCCGGAATATCCGGCCCTGCTCGACGCGCTCATGGCCGCACAACGCGTGCGGCCGCGCTATGGCCGCCATCCGCGGCTCTTCGTCTGGGGCCCGCTCGAGGCGCGGCTGCAGCAGGTCGATCTGATGATCCTGGGCGGGCTCAATGAAGGCACCTGGCCGGTGACACCCTCGCCCGATCCCTGGATGAGCCGGCCGATGCGCGAGGCCTTCGGCCTGCCGCCGGCGGAACGGCGGATCGGACTCTCGGCCCATGATTTCCAGCAGGCCTGCGGCGCGGCGCGCGTGGTGCTGACGCGCGCGCGCAAAGTGGATGGAGCGCCCAGTGTGCCCTCGCGCTGGCTGACGCGCATCGACGCGCTGATGAAGGCCGCGGGCCAGGATCCGGCGCTGCTCCAGGCGCCGCAATGGCTCGCCTGGGCTGCCGCCTGGGATCGTCCCGAGGGTCCGCCGCAGCCGATCGCACGGCCTTCGCCACGGCCGCCCGTGGAGGTCCGGCCGCACCAGCTCTCGGTCACGGAGATCGAGACCTGGAAGCGCGATCCTTACGCGATCTATGCGCGCCATATCCTGAGGCTCCGGCCGATGGAGCCGATCGACGCGGCGGCGGAAGCGGCCGAGCGCGGCACCATCATCCATCGGGCGCTCGACGCCTTCATCCGCGCCTATCCGGACCGCCTGCCCGCAAATGCCCATGACGCGCTGATGCGGTTCGGTCGCGAGGCCTTCGGCGGCTGGCTCGACCGCCCTGCCGTCTGGGCCTTCTGGTGGCCGCGCTTCGAACGCATCGCCGGCTGGTTCCTCGAGCAGCGCGCCGAGGAGCTGCCGGCGATCCTGCAATCGCTCACCGAGCTCCGCGGCAAGATCGAGATCGATGCCGGCGGTTTCGCCTTCACGCTCACCGCCAAGGCCGACCGGATCGATCGCCTGCGCGACGGCAGCACCGCCATCATCGACTACAAGACCGGCGCGCTGCCCTCGGCCAAGATGGTGAAGCAGGGCTACGCGCCGCAATTGCCGCTGGAGGCGGCGATGGCGGCGCTGGGCGGCTTTCCCGATCTGGGCCAAACGGTCGTGACGCGGCTCGATTATTGGCGTCTCTCGGGCGGCGACCCGCCCGGCCATATCGAGGGTGCGGGCGGCAGGGATGCCGACGCGGTCGCTCTGGCCGAGGATGCGCTGGCGGGTTTGATGCGTCTCGTCGTCACCTTCGCCAATGAAGCGACGCCCTATGATTCCGAGCCCCACCCGGCCTATGCGCCGCATTACAGCGATTACGGCCATCTCGCACGCATCGCCGAATGGTCGGCTGCCGGAGGCGAGGAATGAGCCGCGCCGACACGACCCCGCAGGATCCGATCGGGCTCGCGAGCGAGGCGCAGGCACGCGCCGCCGATCCGCGCCACTCGGCCTGGGTCAGCGCGTCGGCCGGCAGCGGCAAGACCAAGCTGCTGGTGGACCGGCTGCTGCGGCTCCTGCTCGATGGCGTGCCGCCGACCAAGATCCTCTGTCTGACTTATACGCGCGCCGCCGCGGCCGAGATGCGCAACCGCATCGACGCGACGCTCGCGAGTTGGGCCGCATCGAACCCCGAGGCTCTGCGCAAGGCGCTCACCGAGCTGACGCCGCAAGTCGCCACGACCGAGCTGCAGGACAAGGCGAAGCAGCTCTTCGCCAAGCTGCTCGACGCGCCGGGTGGCATGCGGATCGAGACGATCCATGCCTTCTGCCAGTCGCTCCTGGCGCGCTTCCCGGTCGAGGCCGGCATCGCGCCCCATTTCACCGTGCTCGAGGAGCGCGACGCGGAAGCCCTGCGCGCGGCCTTGCGCGAAGAGGTGCTGTCGGACGCGAGGGTTGGCCGCGATCCCGCCCTGGCGCGGGCGCTCGCTGCCGTCACCGAGCGGGTCGGCAGCGAAGCCGAGTTCGACGAGCTCCTGCAGAAGCTGATGATCGAGCGCCGCCGGCTGGAGGCCCTGGCCGCCGGCACGGGCGGGCTGGGGGCCGCGGTCAAGCGGCTGCGTCAGCGCCTGCGATTGAAGCCCGACGACACGATCACCTCGCTCATGGTTGCAGCGATGGCCGAAAGCGCCTTCGATCGCGCCGGCCTCACGCGTGCGGTCGAGGCGCTGAGCCAGGGTGGCAAGACCGACAAGGGCCATGCGCCGATCCTGGCCGATTGGCTGGCGGGCGACGAAGCGGCGCGGCTGGCGGGCTTCGATCTCTATCGCGGCGTCTTCTTCACCAGCAATGGTTCGCCGCGCGCGAAACTGGTCAGCAAAGGCGGCGAAGACGCGGTGCCGGGTGCGGCGGAAGCGCTGATGGCCGAGCAGGATCGCGTGGTGCAGCTGACAGAGCGGCTCAACGCCGCCGAGATCGCGACCGCGACCGAGGCGCTGCTGACCCTGGGGCGGGCGGTGCTGCTGGGCTATGCGCAGCGCAAGCGCGACATGGCGGCGCTCGATTATGACGATCTCATCGTGTTGACGCGCGATCTGCTGCGCCGCCCGGGCCTGGCGCCCTGGGTCCTCTACAAGCTCGATGGCGGCATCGACCATATCCTGATCGACGAGGCGCAGGATACGAGCCCCGAGCAATGGGACATCGTCGCTTCGATCGCCGACGAGTTCTTCGCCAATTGGCAGACGCGCGAGAAGCCGCGCACGCTCTTCGCCGTCGGCGATGCCAAGCAATCGATCTACAGCTTTCAGCGCGCCGATCCCGAAGGCTTCCGGCGCATGCGCGAGCATTTCCGCGCCAAGCTGAGGGAGGTCGGCGAGCCGCTGCTCGAAGAACCCTTGCATGTGTCTTTCCGCTCGGTGCCGACCGTGCTGGAGGCGATCGACACGGTCTTCGCCGATGCACAGGCTGCGGCCGGCGTCGCACCGCCGGGCGAGACGGTTGCGCATATCTCGGCGAGGCCCGGGCAAGGCGGCCGCGTCGAGCTCTGGCCGATCGCGGTCGAGATCAAGGGCGAGGAGCCGGAAGCTTGGAGCCTCCCGGTGGTGGTGGACGATGTCGATCTGCCGCGTGCGCGTCTCGCGCGCACCCTGGCGGCGCGCATCGCCGAGATGATCGGCCATGACGAGCTGCCCTCGCGCGGCCGCAAGGTGCGGGCGGGCGACATCCTGGTGCTGGTCAGGCGCCGCAACGCCTTCGTCGAAGAGCTGGTGCGCGAGCTCAAAGACAAGAATGTCGAGGTCGCCGGCATCGACCGCCTCAAGCTCGACGAGCATATCGCCGTCATGGACCTGATGGCGCTGGGCCACTTCCTGCTGATGCCGGAAGACGATCTGACCTTGGCGACGGTGCTGAAGAGCCCGCTGGTCGGGCTCGACGAGGAGGCGCTGTTCGATCTGGCGCATGATCGCGGGACACAGACGCTCTGGCGCAGCCTGACCGAGCGCGCGGGCCTGCGGCCGGATTTCACCGCGGCCCATGCGCTCCTGGCCGATCTCCTCGCCCATGTCGATTTCCTGCCGCCCTTCGAGCTCTTTGCCGAGATCCTCGGCGCGCGGGGCGGACGCAGGCGCATGCTGGCGCGGCTGGGGCCGGATGCAGCCGATCCGATCGAGGAATTCCTGCGCCTGGCGCTCGATCACGGCCGCAGCCATCCGCCTTCGCTGCAAGGCTTCCTCGCCTGGCTCGAGGCGGGCTCGATCGAGGTCAAGCGCGACCTGGACCAGGAGACCAACGAGCCGGGGGCCGCGGGCCAGGTGCGCATCATGACGGTGCATGGCGCCAAGGGCCTCGAGGCGCCGATCGTGATCCTGCCCGACACGGCGCAGGTGCCCAAACAGACCGAGCGTATTCTCTGGGCAGGCGAGGGCGAGACCGCCCTGCCGCTCTGGGTGCGGCGCAAGGGGTTCGACGAGGAGCTGGCGACGGCGGCGCGCGCGCATCGCGACGCGGCGCAGGCCGATGAATATCGTCGGCTGCTCTATGTCGGCCTGACGCGCGCCGCCGATCGGCTCTATCTCTGCGGCTGGGATTCGCGCAAGAGCGGCCAACCCTTGAGCTGGTATGAGCATCTGGTGGCGACTTTGGCGGACAAGGGCGAGGCGCTGGGCTTCGCGCCCGCCGAAGCGCGGCCCGAGGGCTGGCAGGGTCCGAGCCGCGCCATCGCCGCCGCCTCGACCGCAGCACCCGACAAGGCGAAGGTGCAAGGGACGCTCGTTCTCTTGCCGCCGCCGCCGCCCGACTCGCTGCGCCAGCCGGTGGCGCGCGAGCCCGAGCCCTGGCGGCCCGTGGCGCCGTCCCGGCCCGCGATCGCCGAGCCGGGCCTGCTCTCGCCACTGCGCCAGGGCGATGCGCAGGCGACGCGCTTCGGACGCGGCCTGCTGATCCATCGCCTGCTGCAAAGCCTGCCGGAGATTCCGCCGTCGCGCCGCAAGGCGGCAGCGCAGCAGCTGTTGAAGCGCTCCCTCTATGGGCTGGATCCGGCGGCGCGCGACGAGATCCTGACGCACGTGCTCGATCTCCTGGCGCGGCCCGATCTGGCGCCGATCTGGTCGCCGAGCGCGCGCGCCGAACAGCCGATCGCCGGCGAGGTCGTCGGCCGACATGGGAACAGCCTCGCGATCGCCGGTCAGATCGATCGCTTCGCCGTCGATGCGAACGGCGTCTGGATCGTCGATTTCAAGACCAACCGGCCGCCGGCTTCGAGTCTCGACCAGGTGCCGGTCGCCTATCTGCGCCAGATGGCGGCTTACCGCGC
Source organism: Hypericibacter sp. (assembly GCF_050729195.1). Classification (NCBI taxonomy): domain Bacteria; kingdom Pseudomonadati; phylum Pseudomonadota; class Alphaproteobacteria; order Rhodospirillales; family Dongiaceae; genus Hypericibacter; species Hypericibacter sp. The sequence continues at coordinate 6,151 of NZ_JBOHKS010000061.1, read as the reverse complement.
CCTGCTCGCCGGCATTTACCCCGGCTTGCCAATCGCTTGCCACCTGCTCTGGACAGAGACCCCGTTGTTGATGCGGTTACCGGACGAACTTCTGGACGCGCATCTGCCATGAGCCCAGAGCAAGGTCGAATCAGCTTGAATCAAGCTGATTCGTGAATCTTGCTCTGATTCAAATGACTAGAGAGACTGATTCACGTCTCAAGTCGATTCGACTTGAGACGATCAGGCTCTCCGCTGCCAACGCGCGGCTTGACGCTGAACGGGCCGGTTCCTAAGTTTTGCGTCGAGTCTGAAGTCCGGGTGGCTTAATCTTTCCCCATAAGGCCGCCCAACCCGTTAGGGAGTGTTTATGACCACAACCAAGGTTTCCGACGCGAGCTTCGACAGCGACGTGCTCAAGGCGCCCGGCCCCGTGCTGGTGGATTTCTGGGCGGAGTGGTGCGGTCCTTGCAAGATGATCGCGCCGGCGCTCGAGGAGATTGCGACCAGCATGAACGGTCGCGTCACCATCGCGAAGATCAACATCGACGAAAATCCGAATACGCCGCGCAAATATGGCGTGCGCGGAATTCCGACGCTGATGCTGTTCAAGGATGGCCAGGTGGCCGCCACCAAGATCGGCGCCCTGCCCAAGAACAAGCTCTCCGAGTGGGTCGAATCGGTCATCTGACCGACCGAAGATTCGCCGGACTCCTCCGAGAGGATCGAATGACGGGGCTGCTCTCCCGGCCGGGAGAGCGGCCCCGATCGTTTTTGGCGCCTTCGATTCGCATCGGCCCGCTTTGCGACGATCGAAGGCTCCCAGGAAATCCTTTTCATCGCGCCGACCGCTCCGCTTTCTGATCGGCCAGTCATGAAAGGGAGCGGGTTGCTGCGACCAATTGTCCGCCGACACCGATTCCATGACGTGGCTTCGCGCATCGCACCCCTAGGATCGAAATCCGATCCAACGCCGCCGGCATTTTGCCGGGCGGGTTCGAGATCGAATCAGGCGCTGGCCTGACAGGGAGAGTGACGATGTCGGCGGGTCGAAATTTTCTGTTCATTCCCGGTCCCACCAATATGCCCGAGACGGTTCGCCGTGCGATGGGCGGTGCCCAGGAAGATCAGCGAGCTCCCGACGTGCCGGATTTCACCCTGCCGCTCTTCGCCGATCTGAAGACGGTGTTCCAGATGAAGACCGGCCATGTGCTGGTGTTCGCCGGCACCGGCACCGGCGGCTGGGAAGCGGCCATCACCAACACGCTCTCGCCCGGCGACGGCGTGCTCGCCTCGCGCTTCGGGCTCTTCAGCCAGCTCTGGGCCGAGCTCTGCCAGCGTCACGGCCTTGCTGTCGATGCGATCGACGTCGAATGGGGCGAGGGCGTGCCGGTCGCAATCTATGCCGAACGGCTCAAGGCCGACCGCGCCCACAAGATCAAGGCGGTGCTGGTGACGCATAACGAGACCGCGACCGGCGTCGCCTCCGACGTGGCCGCGGTGCGCCGCGCGCTCGACGAAGCGAAGCATCCGGCCCTTCTCTTCGTCGACGGCGTCTCCTCGATCGCGTCGATCGATTTCCGCATGGAGGAATGGGGTGTCGATATCGCCGTCGCCGGCTCGCAGAAGGGCTTCATGATGCCGACGGGCCTGGCCATCGTCGCCGTCAGCGACAAGGCGCTCGCCGCCATGGCCACGGCCAAGCTGCCGCGCAGCTATTTCTCCTTCGACGACATGCTGCGCATGAACAAGAACGGCTATTTCCCCTACACGCCGCCGATGACCCTGCTGCGCGGCTTGCGCGCCTCGGTCGATCTGCTGCTGGGCGAGGGGCTCCCGAATGTGTTCGCACGCCATCACCGCATGGCGGAAGCTGTGCGCCGCGCGGTCGCCGCCTGGGGCCTGTCGCTCGTCGCCAAGGCGCCGCAATGGCATTCCGACACGGTCAGCACGATCTGGACGCCGCCGGGCATCGACGGCGCCGAGCTCGTGCGTCACGCCTATCGCCGCTACAACCTTTCGCTCGGCGTCGGGCTGGCGCGGCTTGCCGGGAAAGTGTTCCGCATCGGCCATCTGGGCGAGCTCAACGAGCTGATGGTGCTGGCGGCGCTGTCGGGTGCCGAGATGACGATGCGCGACCTGGGTGCGACCCTGGCGCCGGGCTCCGGCGTCGCGGCGGCCGAGGAGCATTTCCGGGCGACCGCACCCAAGACGAACTGATCAGCTCCCGAGGCCGAAGGCGGCGGGGTAGGTGACCTTGCCGTTTTCGCCCCGGAGCGCGCCCGGTTCCAGCTCCAGCGCCATGAAGGCCTCGCCGGAAAAGGGACCGGCGAGGTTGCGCGCCCGCTCGGGCGAGAAGCCGAAGCGCGGATAGAAATCGGGATGGCCCAGCACGATCACGGCGCTGGCGCCAAGGGTCGGCAGAAGTTTGAGGCCTTCGCGTACCATCAGCGATCCGATCCCACGGCGCTGACGGTCGGGATGCACGGCCATGGGCGCCAGCGCCACCGCCGCGACGTCGCGGCTGTCGATCCGGGTGGGGAGCCAGCTGAAGAGGATATGGCCGACGATCCGGTCCTGCTCTTCGGCCACCAGCGAGAGCGCGATCAGCTTCGCCTGGCGCAGCCGGGCGACGATCTGCCATTCGCCGGGGCCGCCGAAGGCGAGCCGGTTGAGCGCATTGATGGCAACGATGTCGCTTGGGGCTTCGCTGCGGATCAGGATCGCGGGTGCCCGCTCAACCATTCTTCGCCAGGACTTCGCCGGCGAGATAGAGCGAACCGCAGATGAGAAGGCGTGCCGGCGTCGGATCGGCGGCGACGATCGCGCGCGCGGCGGCATCGGCCGAGGGCGCGCTGCGAACCTGCGTAGCACCCGCGCGCCTGGCGGCATCGACCAGGGCCTCGACATCGAGCGCCTGGTGATTGCCGCCGACAGCGACCGCGGTCACGTCCTGGATATGCGGCAACAGCGGCTTCAGGAATCCGACCGGATCGTGGGTCGAGAGCATGCCGAAGACGAGACGGATCGGCAGATCGGGGCGCTCCCGCCGCCAGCCCGCGGCATGGACGCCGAGCGCCTGCCCGCCGGATTCGTTATGGCCGCCATCGAGCCAGGCTTCCCAGCCCGGCGGCAGCGCGTCGACCACGGGTCCGCGCTGCAGGCGTTGCAGCCGCGCCGGCCATTCGACGCTGCGCAAGCCCTTGGCGATGGCGCTGTCGGGAATCGCGAAGCCGTCGAGCAGAGGCAGGGTCGCAAGCGCCAGCCCGGCATTCTCGATCTGATGCAGGCCGGGGAGTGCGGGCAGCGGCCAGCGGGTCTCGCCGCGCTTGTCGCGGAAGACGAGCGCGTCGCCCTCGCGCCGGGCACTCCATTCGCGCCCGAACCGATGGAGTGGGGCGCCGAGTTCGGCGCCGCGCGCGTCGAAGACGGCTTCCGCCTCGGCCGGCTGCGGCCCGATCGCCACGGGACGTCCGCGCTTCATGATGCCGGCCTTGGTCGCGGCGATCTCGGCCAGCGTATGGCCCAGATGCTGCATGTGATCCATCGAGATCGGGGTCAGGCAGCAGGCGAGCGGGCGCTCGATCACGTTGGTCGCGTCGAACTCGCCGCCGAGCCCGACCTCGAGCAGCACGATGTCGGCCTGATGCCGGGTGAAGGCGAGGAACGCCGCCACCGTGGTGATCTCGAAGAAGGTGATCTGCTCCTCGCCATTGGCGCGCTCGCATTCCTCGAGCAGCGCCAGCAGCTCGGTCTCCTCGATCAATTTGCCGGCGAGGCGGATGCGCTCATGGAAGCGCACCAGATGCGGCGAGGTATAGGCATGGACGCGATAGCCCGTGGCCTCGAGGATCGCGCGCAGGTAAGCGACGGTCGAGCCCTTGCCGTTGGTGCCGGCGACATGCACCACCGGCGGCAGCCGGCGCTCCGGATTGCCGACGCGATCCAGCAGCCGCTGCACGCGATCCAGCACCAGATCGATCAGCTTCGGATGCAGCTTGGTCAGCCGCTCGAGAACGAGATCGCTGCCGAGGGGGGCGGTCATGATGCGGGCTCGATCGATTTTGAGAAGCAAGAAAGAGCGAGCCCTAAATCAGATCTCTTCCCCCCTTGAGGGGGAAGGTGAGGAAGGGGGGTGGCAAACGCTCCGGACTTAGCAAGTCGGTGCTGCTCTTCCAAACCAACGGAACGCTGCAAGAGCGTCCAAGGAATGGAGACCGCGGTACCCCCCTCCCTAACCCTCCCCCTCAAGGGGGGAGGGGATAGTAATAAATGGGAGTGCGCAGACACGTTCAAATCGCGCCGTAGGGGACCGGGCTCGTGTTCTGGAGGCGGCGCTGGCCCAGCAGGCGCAGGATGCGGATGAGGGTGTCGCGCAGCTCGATGCGCGGCGAGACCAGATCGACCATGCCGTGGTCGAGCAGATATTCGGCGCGCTGGAAACCCTCGGGCAGTTTCTCGCGGATCGTTTCCTCGATCACGCGGGCGCCGGCAAAACCGATGACGGCGCCCGGCTCGGCGATCTGGATGTCGCCCAGCATGGCGAAGGAGGCGCTGACGCCCCCCGTCGTGGGATCGGTCAGCAGCACGATATAGGGCAGTCCCGCTTCCTTCACCTCGTCGACGGCGATGATGCTGCGCGGCATCTGCATCAGCGAGATGATGCCTTCCTGCATGCGCGCCCCCCCCGAGGCCGGGATCACGATCAGGGGCGCGCGCTTCTCGACGGCGAGGCGTGCGGCCGCGATCAGCCCGTCGCCCACGGCCTTGCCCATCGAGCCCGCCATGAACTCGAAATTGAAGGCGGCGATCACGGTCGCCTGGCCGCCCATGGTGCCATGGGCCACCACGATCGCATCCTGCTCACCGGTCTTGGCCTGCGTCTCCTTGAGACGGTCCACATAGCGCTTGCGGTCGCGGAATTTGAGCGGATCGGCATCGCCCTTGGGCAGATCGATGCGCTCGAACTTGCCCTCGTCGAACAAGAGCTCGAGCCGCCGGCGCCAGGAAAGGCGCAAGTGGTGGCCGCAATGGGTGCAGACGCGAAGATTCGCTTCGAGATCGCGATGGAAGATCATCTGCGAGCAGGCGGGGCATTTCTCCCAGAGATTGTCCGGCACGTCGGTCTTGCGGACCAGCGCCTGGATCTTGGGACGCACGAAATTGGTGAGCCAGCTCATGGATGACCTCGCAAAAGGGTCGCCCCCATATTCAACGCTTGCGTGCCGCGCCGCGCACGCCTTGCGCCAGCTGCGCCACGAAACCCAGCAGCTCCTTGACCAGACCGGGCTTGGCCTTGCCCTGACCGTCGAGGCCCGCGACGATCTTGTCCACGATCGCCGAGCCTACGACCGCCGCATCGGCGATGCCGGCGACGGTGGCCGCTTGTTCCGGCGTGCGGATGCCGAATCCCACGGCGACCGGGAGATCGGTGTGGCGCTTGAGGCGCCCGACCGCGGCCGCGATCTCGGAATCGGCCGCCGAGCGGGTGCCGGTGATGCCCATGATCGAGACGTAATAGACGAAGCCGCTGGTGTTCGCGAGCACGGCCGGCAGGCGCTGATCGTCGGTCGTGGGCGTGGCGAGGCGGATGAAATTGACGCCCGCGGCGAGCGCCGGCAGGCAGAGCTCGCCATCCTCTTCCGGCGGCAGATCGACGACGATGAGCCCGTCCACGCCCGCCGTCTTCGCATCGACGAGGAAGCGATCGACGCCGTAGCGATAGATCGGGTTGTAGTAACCCATCAGCACGATGGGCGTGTCCTTGTCGGCCGCGCGGAAGGCGGTCACCAGCGCCAGCGTCTTCTTCAAGGTCATGCCGGCCTTGAGGGCCCGCAGGGACGAGGCCTGGACCGCCGGGCCGTCGGCCATCGGATCGCTGAAGGGCATGCCGATCTCGATCAGATCGGCGCCGGCCTCGGGCAGGCCTTTGACGATGGCCAGCGCCGTGTCGTAGTCCGGGTCGCCCGCGGTCACGAAGGTGACGAGGCCGCCGCGGCCTTGGGCTTTGAGCGCGTCGAAGCGCCGGCGGATGCGGCCGGAATCGGTGCCGCGAACGGCGGCGGCAGCGGGCTTGGCGCCGGCGGTCACGGCGGCGCTCACAGCGTCACCCTCAGCGCGTCGGCGACGGTGAAGATGTCCTTGTCGCCGCGGCCGCACATATTCATCACCA
>NZ_JBOHKS010000060.1:0-4788 GCF_050729195.1 Hypericibacter sp. | reverse complement strand
TCGCAACCCGGCCTCGATCAAGAATCGATCGCGCGAGCGATCGCTATTCCCACGTCAGTGAATATCCTTCCAGACCTTGCGCTTCACCGCATAAGCGAGGCCGGTCAGCACGATCAGGAACAGGATCACCTTCGCGCCCATCTTCTTGCGGGCGTCGAGCTCGGGCTCGGCGGTCCATTCGAGGAAGGTGACGACGTCATGCGCCTCCTGATGGACGGTCGCCTCCGTGCCGTCGGCATAGGTGACGGAGCCGTCGGAGAGCGGCGGCGGCATGGCGATCTGATGGCCCGGGAAGGCGGCGTTGTAATACATGCCGTCGGGCACCGTCACGCCCGCCGGCGGCTCGACGAAGCCGGTGAGGACGCCATAGATATAATCGGCCCCGCCCTCACGCGCCTTGACGATGAGCGAGAGGTCGGGCGGCAGGGCGCCGTTATTGGCGGCGCGCGCCGCGTTCGCGTTGGCGAAGGGGGCGACGAACTTGTCCGAGGGCTTCGCCGGCCGCTCGAACATGTCGCCCGCGTCGTTCGGACCGTCCATCACATTGTACTGCGCGGCGATGGTCTTGATCTCGTCGTCGCCGATACCGATGTCGCCCAGATTGCGATAGGCGACCAGCGACAGCGAGTGGCAGGCCGCGCAGACATCCTTATAGACCTGGAAGCCGCGCTGGGCGGCCGCCTGGTCGATGGTGCCGAACAGACCGTCGAAGGACCAGCGCTGATGCTCGACCTCATGCTCGCTTTCGGCGGCACGCGCGGTCGTGGCGGCGAGGCCCGAGGCGATCAAGGCCGCGGCGGCGAAGGCGAGGAGTGCGTTGCGACGCATCATGCCTTCTCCATCGGCTTGGCAGTGGCGCCGGCCAGTTTGCCGCCGCCTTTGAGCACGGGCTCGCTGATACTCGTGGGCAAGGGCTTCGGTTTCTCGAAGAAGCCCAGGAGCGGCAGCACGATCAGGAAGTGGATGAAGTACCAGGCGGTCGCGACCCGGCCGATGATCAGGAACGGCACGCCGTGGAAGACGGCGTCGGGTGAATTCGCGCCGACCCAGCCCAGTACCAGGCAGTCCGCCAGATGGATCCAGAAGAACCATTTGTAGGTCGGGCGGAAACGCGCGCTGCGTACCGGCGAATGATCGAGCCAGGGCAGCACGAACAGCACCAGGATGGCCGAGAACATCGCCAGCACGCCGCCGAGCTTGGCCTCGATGAACCAGATGTCCGGCACCGCGCGCAAGATCGCGTAGAAGGGCAGGAAGTACCATTCCGGCACGATATGGGTCGGCGTCGAGAGCGGGTTGGCGGGGATGTAATTGTCCGGTTCGCCGAACAAGTTCGGATTGAAGAACAGGATCGCGGCATAGACGATCAGGAATACGCAGACGCCGAAATTGTCCTTCACCGTGTAGTAGGGGTGGAAGGGAATACTGTCCTGTGGGCCCTTCATGTCGATGCCGAGCGGGTTGTTCGAGCCGTGCTTGTGCAGCGCGATGATATGCAGCAGCACCACGGCCACGATCACGAAGGGCAGCAGGTAGTGCAGCGAGAAGAAGCGGTTGAGGGTCGGGTTGTCGACCGAGAAGCCGCCCCACAGCCAGGTCACGATGTACTTGCCGACGATCGGCAGCGCCGAGAACAGGTTGGTGATGACGGTGGCGCCCCAGAAGCTCATCTGGCCCCAAGGCAGCACATAGCCCATGAAGGCCGTTGCCATCATCAGCAGCAGGATGACGACACCGAGCATCCACAGGAGCTCGCGCGGCTTCTTGTAGGATCCGAAATAGAGCCCGCGAAAGATATGGATGTAGACGACGATGAAGAACATCGACGCGCCGTTCATATGGATATAGCGGAGCAGCCAGCCGTAATTCACGTCGCGCATGATGTGCTCGACGCTGTTGAAGGCGAGCGACGCCTGCGGGGTGTAATGCATTGCCAGCACGATGCCGCTGACGATCATGACCACCAGCATGAGGCCGGCCAGCGAGCCGAAATTCCACCAGTAGCTCAGATTCTTCGGCGTCGGATATTCATTCAGCTCATGGTCCAGATAGCTGAATATCGGCAGCCGGTAATCGATCCAGCGGACGATCGGGTTCTTGAATTTTGGCGTGCTCACGACTTCTTGGCCTCCGCCCCAACCAGGAGAGTGGTGTCGGTCTCGAAGATGTAAGTCGGGATCTCGAGATTTCGCGGCGCCGGACCCTTCCGGATGCGGCCGGAGGTGTCGTATTGCGAGCCGTGGCAGGGGCAGAACCAGCCGCCGAACTCGCCCTTGGGATCGCTCGGTTTCTGGCCCAGTGGCACGCAGCCCAGATGGGTGCAGATGCCGACCATGATCAGCCATTCGGGCTTCTGGACGCGCTGCTGATCGGTCTGCGGATCGCGGAGCTCTTTGATGTCGACGGCTTCGGCTTCCTTGATCTCTTCCGGCGTGCGGTGGCGCACGAACACCGGCTTGCCGCGCCAGGCCACGGTGATCGCCTGGCCGACCTCGACATGGCTGATGTCGATCTCGGTGGTGGAGAGCGCCAGCGTGTCGGCCGACGGATTCATCTGATCGATGAAGGGCCAGACGAGCGAGGCGACGCCGACGGCGGTCACCGCACCTGTGGCCAGGAAGAGGAAGTCACGCCGCGTCCCCTCGCCATGCGCGCCAGGGCCGTGCCCCGCGCCAGCGCTGGCCTGAAGGCTTTCCGCCATCTCTCTCTTACTCCTTTGGTCGCGCCCCACGCCCGAGGCCCGGATCAAGAAGCTCCTTGCAGCGCAGGACCGATCAGGACCGACGGTCTGTCCCCTCCCCGCAAGGCATTATCCAGGTGGGCTCGCGCGCCCTTATAACACTCTGTCGGCGAAGCGGTCTTCGGCTCTCTTGCGACAATCCGCCGCATAAATCGGGAGCCGCTAACCCCTTCGACGGCAAGCGGTATAGTCGATTCCCGAGGGTTTGCCTAGCGCTCCGGGGCCCGGCCAGATGCCGCATCTGAAGAACTCTCCGCCACCCCCTCGCGAGCCCGTTTCCGGAACCCCCCATGCGCCTCGCCCTCTACGAGCCCGACATCCCGCAGAACACCGGCGCCATTCTCCGGCTGGCGGCCTGCCTCGGCGTCGCGGTCGATCTGATCGAGCCGTTCGGATTCCCGTTCGATGACCGGAGGATGCGGCGTTCCGGCATGGATTATCTCGACCGGGTCGAAATCCGCCGGCATGGGAGCTGGGCTTCGTTCCAGGCGGCCAAGGCAGGACGGATCGTCCTCCTGACCACCGCCGGCGACCGAACCCTCCCCGGCTTCGGCTTCGAAGCCGACGACATCCTCCTGCTCGGCCGTGAAAGCGCCGGGGTTCCGGCCGCGATCCATGAGGCCGCCGACATCCGCCTGCGGATCCCGATGCAAGCGGAGATGCGTTCGCTCAATATCGCGCTCGCGGCGGCCCTGGCCCTGGGCGAAGGGTTGCGCCAGACCGGCGGCTGGCCAGGCTAAGGCAGACCCCCGCGCCGATCCGCCGCTTGCGGCCTCGACCGCGAACGCCGCACCATGCCGGCCGTCCTCCTCGACATGTTCAAGGTCCCATGAGCTCGGTCCCCTCCCCTCGGCAAGCCCGCGCCGCCGCCTGGTTCCAGGAACTGCGCGACCGGATCTGCGCGGAGTTCGAGCGGCTGGAGGATGAGCTCACCGGAATCCATGCGGATCAGCCGGCGGGCCGCTTCGAGCGCAGCGCCTGGACCCGGCCCGATGCCGAGAAAGGCGAAGGCGGGGGCGGCGTCATGTCGGTGATGCGCGGGCGCCTGTTCGAGAAGGTCGGCGTGAATGTCTCGACCGTCGAGGGCGTGTTCTCCGAGGAGTTCCGCAAGCAGATTCCGGGAGCCGGCGAGGACGGCTTTTTCTGGGCCAGCGGCATCAGCCTGGTCGCCCATATGCGCTCGCCGCTGGTGCCGGCCGTGCATATGAACACGCGTCACATCGTGACGAGCAAAGGCTGGTTCGGCGGCGGCGCCGATCTGACGCCGATGATTTCCGACGAGGCCGACACAGCGAGCTTCCACGAGGCGCTCAAGGCCGCTTGCGACCGGCATGACGAGCGCTACCACGCGAAGTTCAAGGAATGGTGCGATCGCTATTTCTACCTGCCGCACCGGAACGAGCCGCGCGGCATCGGCGGCATCTTCTTCGACAATCTCGACAGCGGCGATTGGGAGAAGGACTTCGCCTTCACGCGCGATGTCGGCCTCGCCTTCCTCGAGATCTATCCCGCGATCGTCCGCCGCCATATGGACAAGCCCTGGACGCCCGAGCAGCGCCGCCACCAGCTCATCCGCCGCGGGCGCTATGTCGAGTTCAATCTGCTCTATGACCGCGGCACGACCTTCGGCCTCAAGACCGGCGGCAACACCGAGGCGATCCTGATGTCGCTACCGCCCGAGGTGATCTGGCCGTAGGCGCGCGCGGGAATCTCTTCGATCCAGCTGCGGCGGCCCCCTTGTATATGGAGCGAATCGTCCCGGTATGCTGAAAGGGGTGAAGTGAGAGGGCCGATGGCCATCGGCCCTCTCGCGCGGCGGACGGCGCCCGTCCCCCCATTTCGTGGGGGAGAGATGCTATGGGGTGGGCGGCGAAGTGATGCACCATTGGTGTTGCAAAACCAACCGATGGAGCGCGTCCCATGCCAAGAATGAATGACCTGAGCCGATCCCTCACCGCCCTGAACCAGGATAGCACGCTGATTGCGGTTATCGAGATGGGGCTGAAGAGCTGGCTGGTGGGGGCAATTCTGCCCGGTGTTGATCGCCG
>NZ_JBOHKS010000059.1:0-34049 GCF_050729195.1 Hypericibacter sp. | reverse complement strand
TCGCTGCCGGAATTGATGCCGATATTGGTGAGCTTCGCCGCCTGCTTGCGCAGCTTGCTCGCCTCCTTCAGGTCGCGCTCGCGCCTGGCCGAAGCGGCCGCGTCGATCTCGGCCAGCGCCGCGCGCGCCTTGCTGTAGGGCAGGGCGAACTCATGCGAGGCGTCGGGCCTCAGGAACAAGGTCCGGTTGGTGCAGGCATCGAGGAAATCGCGGTCATGGCTGGCGATGACGACCGGGATCTGCTGCAAGGCACTCTGGACCCAGCTCTCGAGCTGAAACAGCTTCGTCAGATCGAGATGGTTGGTGGGCTCGTCCAGCAGCAGCGCATCGGGTTGCGTCACCCAGCAGCGTGCGATCAGGGCCAGGCGTTGCCAGCCGCCGCTGAGGGCCCGCACCGGGCGGTCGCGCAAGGCGGACGGTGTCTCGAACTCGTCGAGCGCCACGTCGGCGCGCCAGCTCTGGCTCTCGCGCTCTTCGGGCGGCAAGGCCCGACGGATCGCTTCGTAGAGCGTGAGATCCAGGAGCGAGGCCGGGACGTCCTGCTCGACGAAGCCGATGCGAAGCCCGCGCGAGCGATGGATTTCCCCGCTGCTGGGTTCGGCCTGGCCGGCGAGGCAGCGCAGCAGCGTGGTCTTGCCACCGCCATTGCCGGCGACGAGGCCGACGCGGTCGCCGTCGCCGACGACGAGGTTGAGATCCGTGACGAGAGGCGTGCCGATCAAGAGGCTGACATGGCGGAGACTGAGGGAGCCCATGATGTTTTCTCTGGTGGGGCCGGCGCCGCTCGAGGAGGCGGCGCGGGCCGAGGCCGGATGGCGGCTATCGAGGGCGCGCGACACAGGCGCGTTCGACAGCCACGAAGGGCAGACCAGAGTCGGATGGGGCTAAGACGCCGTCAGATCCCGCTTTTGGCCAGCCCTGCGAGACAATTGCCGCAGGGCCGACACGGGGCCACGCTGACGATGGTGACTGAAATAGACGTCCACGCAGCCCTCCTTATTCTTTCGATTGCGAAAACGGCGAGACCATAACGATCCGCCGGGGTCGATGCAATCCTGACGGCAGCCGGGGGTGTGAATGAGCTTGAAAGTAAGGTGGTTTTACCTTACATTATGACGTCAACATGAGGTCATTCCCATGAGTACGCTCACCGTCACCGCCAAAGGGCAGGTTACGCTCCGCAAGGATATTCTGAAGCATCTCGGTATCCGCCCCGGCGAGAAAATCACCGTGGACAAGCTTCCTGATGGCCGGATCGAGGTGAAAGCAGTCCGGCCGAGCGGCGAGATTTCGGACGTCTTCAATTTCCTGAAGCGGAAGGATGGCCCCTCTTTGTCGATCGAGGAGATGAACAGGATTACCGCCCGGGGCTGGGCCGGCAAGCGATGAAGATCACGGCCGATACCAACGTCCTCGTCCGGGCCATGACGGGCGACAACGCGCAGCAGAGCAAAGCGGCGCAGGCCGGGCTGGCAAAGGCGGATGTCATCGCGCTGGCGCTGCCGGCGCTCTGCGAGCTGGTTTGGGTCCTGTCCCAGGGCTACAAAATTCCGCCAGCCGAGATTGCCGAAGCCATTCGCCGCTTGATGAATGGCGCGAATGTCGTGGTGAATCGCCCCGCGGCGGAAGCGGGGCTGGCGCTGCTGGATGCAGGCGGCGATTTCGCCGATGGCGCCATCGCCTATGAAGGAAGCTGGCTTGGCGCGGAAAGCTTTGTTTCCTTCGACAAAAGGGCCGTGACCTTGATGAAGGCAAAGGGCGAATCGGCCACCCTGCTGTCGTAAAGGGGTTCGCCAGGTCAAGCGGGAAACTCGCCGCGCCACGTTTTTGCCCCGGCCTCCGGGTCTCCTATCGGTTGAATCGATCCCCCGCTCGCCTAGACTGTCCGGTCGTAGGCGGGGGTATTTGTTGGGGGTAGCCATCATGAATCGCGTGTGGACTCGGTGCGGTTCGCGCCGTGCTTTCGGCCGTCTGGCCGTGCTGGGGCTGATGCTGGCGGGGTCGCTGTCGCTGGCGGCTTGCGACACCTTGAACAAGGCCCTCAATCCGGCCCCGAAGCTCACCGACCAGGACATCACCGACGCCTATATCTATCTGCTCGGCCGCGAGCTGGTGGTGCGCCAGGAGCAGCTCGATCTCGGATCCGACTTCAAATGGAACCAGGTCAATCACCGCGATCCCGGCGGCGTGACCTGGGCCAATCCCAATCTCGACGTCGCCTATAGCGAGGCCTGGATCGCGATCGACGAATCCAGCTGCACCATGGTCACGCTGCCCAGCATCAAGGACCGCTATTACACGGTGCAGGTCCTCAATGGCTGGGGCGAGACCGTCGCCAACATCAACGAGCGGACCTATCCGGAGCATCCTTCCGGCCAGTTCGCGCTCTGCCTCAAGGGCGCCAATGTGCTGCTGGAGAGCAGCGTCCAGCGCGTCGACCTGCCGAGCCGCAAATCGCGCATCCTGATGCGCATCGAGCTCGGTGCCGATCCGGCCACGGCGATCAAGCTGCAGCGCAAGACGACGATGATCGCGACCGGCACGCCGGTGATTGCGCCCACCTTCGACCAGCCGAATTTCGCCAACGACGCCCTGCCGGGCGTCGATGCCTTCGACCGGGCCGAGGCGCTGCTCGCCACCGAGCCCGACATCAATCCCGGCATGGAGGCGATCCAGGCGAAGGTGCATGCGGTGGCGGCCGCCGCCGCCGATCCCAAGCAGCGCGCCCATATCGAGCAGGTGATCCAGGAACAGTCGATCCCGGCCTTCTATGCCGACCAGGAAAAGCTCGGCACCATCCAGAATGGCTGGATGCGGCCCAGCACCATCGGCAATTACGGCTCCGACTATGCCAGCCGCAGCCTGGTGGATTTCGCCGGCATCTGGGCCAACAACAACCAAGAAGCGGTCTATTTCAAGACCAACACCGACGGCGACGGCACCAAGCTCGACGGCGGCACCGTCTATACGATGACCTTCCCCAAGGACCAGCTCCCCGGGAGCCTGGCGCATTACTTCTGGTCGGTCGTCGCGGTGGATTCGGTCAAGTTCCAGGTGATCGACAACCCGCTCAAACGCTACCTGCTCAACAACCAGTCGAAGCTGAAGGCCAACGCGGACGGCTCCCTGACCCTGGTCTTCGCGCCCAAGCGGCCCCCCGGCACGCCCAAGACCAACTGGCTGCCGACGCCGGAGGGCGAGAACTACAATCTCACCTTCCGCTTCTACGGGCCCGGCCCGGCGATCACGGCAGGCGAGTATTTCCCGCCGCCCCTGGTCAAGAAGGAATAGGCCTCCCTCGTCCGATGGATGCTTGCGCGAGGAGGGGCGAGCCCGCGAGAATGCGTCTCGCATGGCCCGCCCCGATCCCACTCCCGATCCCGAGACGCTCGCGCTGATGGCGCTGGCCTATATCGCCGGCGACAGCAACCTGCTGGAACGCTTCCTGTCGCTTTCCGGTCTCGATCTGGAGGGGCTGAAGGCGCGCGCGCAGGACCCGAACCTGCTGGGCGCCATCCTGGATTTCCTCCTGGCCCACGAGCCCGATCTCATGGCCTTCGCGACCGACAGCCAGGTGCTGCCCGCGAGCATCGCCGCCGCGCGGCGCAAGCTGCCGGGCGGGGCCGTCATCGACTGAATCGAAGATCGCCGGGAGGCGGAAAGGGCCGGCCTGAGCTCAGGGCACCGCGGCCTGCGTCACCGCATCGAGCTCTGGCGCCTTGCTCTTCAGCATCGCCTCGGCCCGGGTATCGGCGCCAGAAGGAAGCGACGCCAGCGTCGGATTCAGCACCCAGGCCGCCACATCCTCGCGCACCACATCGCCTTCGAGATCGCGCAGCAGCATGTGATAGCCGGACTGGTAGATCGCGATGCGCGGCCGCTCGGGCGGCGGCGGCAGGCGGCGCAGCATGGTCATCGCCGCGCTCGAAGGCAGCACCTGCTCGCGCTGGCCATAGAGCACGAGGGCGCGGGTCTTGAGATCGGGGGCCGCGGCCAGCGCGCGATCCATGAGATCGACCAGCCCATAGACCGTGTCGACACGGGTCTCCTTGATCACATGCGGATCGGCGCCGAGCGCCCGCAGCATCTTTATATTGTCCGACGGCTTCACATTGAAACCGCCGCCGCTGACCGTGAGCCAGGGCACGGTGTGGGCGAAGAACCAGAGCGCGCCCGATCCGACCGGCCCCTGTAACTCGCGGCCCCAGATCGCGGGGGCTGCCAGGATCACGCCGTCGCATTCGGGCGGATTGGGCGCCGTCTCGGCGGTCATGATCAGGGCGCCGCCCATGCTTTCGCCCAGGAGATAGAGCGGGGTCCCGGGATAGCGCGCGCGGATCAGGGACGTCGCGCTGCGCAGATCCTCCACCATGGTGTCGGTACCGGGCCAATAGCCGAAATCGGGCGCATAGCCGAAGCCGCGCTGGTCATAGGCGAAAGTGGCGATCCCGTCTGATGCCCAGCTCGCGGCCGGCTCCTCGAACGACTTCGAATAGTCGTTGAAGCCATGCAGCGCCAGGATGATGGCGCGCGGCTGGCCTTCGGGCATCCACTGGCGCAAGGGGAGTGCGGCGCCGTCTGCCATCACCAGCTTGTCATTGTCGAAATGCGGGCTCGTCACGGGCGGTCCCTCCGCCATGACGGTCGGGCTGCAGGCGCTCATCGCCATCGCGCTCAGCAACAGCAGCCCCGCCAGGAGCAGCGGCACGAGACGCCGGCGATGAAGCGCGCGGATCAAGAGCGGCGACCTCGTGCAGCGGACGTCGCGTTGAGATCGACGTCGTCGCGGCGCGTCAGCTGCAGGAAGATATCCTCGAGATCGGTCTCGAGCGTGGAGATGTCGATGACCTCGATGCCGGCGCTCTGCAAGGCCGCCAGGATCTCGGCCACCTTGGTGGCGCTCGGGCGATAGCGCAGGCGCAGGCGGCGCGGGTCGAGCAGCGCCGCGTCCCAGCGGGCGAGTGCTGCCGGCGGCTCGGCCAGATCGCGGCCGGTGATGAAGACGATCTCCTTGCTGTCGAGGCGTGCCAGCAGGGCGCCGGTCGTGTCGCAGGCGATGAGCTTGCCGTGATTGATGATGGCGATGCGCCCGCAGAGCTCTTCCGCTTCTTCCAGATAATGCGTCGTCAGCAGCACGGTGGTGCCGGCGCGGTTGAGCTCGCGCACATAGGCCCAGAGCTGCTGGCGCAGCTCGACATCGACGCCGGCCGTGGGCTCGTCCAGCACCAGAACCGGCGGCGTGTGGACCATGGCCTTCGCCACCATCAGCCGCCGGCGCATGCCGCCCGAGAGCGAGCGCGCATAGGAATCGCTCTGCTCGGTCAGGCGCATGGCCGCCAGCAGGTCGGCGGTGCGCCGCTCGGCGCGCGGCACGCCATAGAGGCCGGCCTGCAGATCCAGAAGCTCGCGCGGGGTGAAGAAGGGATCGATGTTCAGTTCCTGCGGCACCACGCCGATCGCGGCGGCCACCTGGCGCGGCTCGCGGTCGAGGTCATGGCCCCAGACGCCGACCTGGCCGCTGGTCTTGTTCACGAGCTGGGCCATGATGTTGATCATGGTCGATTTGCCGGCACCGTTGGGGCCGAGCAGGCCGAACAGCTCGCCGCGCCCGATGGTCAGGTCGATGTCGAAGAGGGCCTGCTTGTCGCCGCCCTTCTTGCGCCGATAGATCTTGTTCAGGCCCTGGATCGAGACGGCCGCCTTCGCGGGATCGACCGCGGTGGCACCGGTCAGGGCCGTGCCGACAGTGGCATCGGGGCTGCGGGTCAGGCGGTTTTCGGCGGCGATGGCGGACAAGTGGCTGATCTCACGGATGATCGAGGAAGGCGGGCGGCACGGAAGAATATGGCCCTGCGGCGGGGGCTTCGGGAGCCCGTCCTGGCCGCGGCACCTTGCCTTGTCTGGGGGCCACGCCATGGGTATCATCCGCGCCGCTTGGGGGTCAACGCCGGGCGCTGCTCAGCGGGCGCCCGCCGCGGCCAAGACCCTGCCAGCATTACGGGATCGTCAGGCTCACAGGGCGCCAAGGCTATGTGGGTCTGCTTAAGAGAGTCGGAAGATCGAATGACAACGGCGACGCAGACCCGCGAGCCCTTCGAGACCATCCAGACCGACAGCCGGACGGTCGCTTGCGACGGCGGGGACGGCCCCCTGGGCCATCCGCGCGTCTATCTCGAGATCGGAGATTCCGGCAGCATCGAATGCCCCTATTGCAGCCGGCTTTATGTGCTGAAGCCGGGCGCCAAGGCCGGCGGCCACTGAGCCCTCGTCCGCTGCGCCGCCCTCTGTCCACCCGCCGACCGGCGCGGGCCTTTTCCCCCGGGATTTCGCCCGCCGATCATCCACCGCGCGAGGAGAGCCTGTCATGAGCGCGGCCAAGACCAGCCCCTCCGACGAGAAGGCCGACGCCAAGAAGCCCGATCACGTCTTCCTGATCGACGGCTCCGGCTATATCTTCCGCGCCTTCCACGCCCTGCCGCCGCTGACGCGCCCCGACGGGACGCCGGTCAATGCGGTGCTGGGCTTCACCAACATGCTGCTGAAGCTGGTCTCGGACACGGATGCGGAATATATCGCCGTGCTGTTCGACACCGCGCGCAAGAATTACCGCAACGACATCTATCCCGCCTACAAGGCGCATCGCCCGCCGCCGCCGCCCGAGCTGATCCCGCAATTCGCGCTGATCCGCGAGGCGACCACGGCCTGCAATGTGCCCCAGCTCGAGATGGAGGGCTTCGAGGCCGACGACCTGATCGCCACCTATGCGCGCCAGGCGGCCGAAGCCGGCGCGCAAGTGACCATCGTCTCCTCCGACAAGGACCTGATGCAGCTGATCGGCCCGCGGGTCAGCATGCTGGACCCGATCAAGAACCGGCCGATCGGCCCCGCCGAGGTCGAGGAGAAATTCGGCGTCGGCCCCGACAAGGTGGTCGAGGTCCAGGCGCTGGCCGGCGATTCCACCGACAATGTGCCGGGCGTGCCCGGCATCGGCGTCAAGACTGCGGCCGAGCTGATCAAGACCTACGGCTCGCTCGAGGAGCTCCTGGCGCGGGCCGGCGAGATCAAGCAGCCGAAGCGGCGCGAAGCCCTGCAGCAGAATGCCGAGCTCGCGCGCATCAGCCGTCAGTTGGTGCTGCTCAAGAATGACGTGCCGGTGAAGCAGCCTTTTACGGCTTTCGCGCGGCGCGAGCCCGATGCGGCGCTGCTGGTGCCGTTCCTCGAGGAGAATCAGTTCCGTTCCGTGCTGGCACGGGTCCAGGGCCAGTTCGCCAAGAAGAGCGCGGGCGACGCAGCGGTGGCGGATGGCGGCGGCAAGGGCCATGCGGCGGCCAAGCAGGCGGCGGCCTCGGCCAAGCCCACCGGCGACGCAGCCTATGAGCTGGTCACGACCGAGGCGCAGCTCGCCCAATGGGTCGCGGCGGCGCAGGCGAAGGGCTCGGTCGCATTCGACACAGAGACGACCTCGATCGATCCGATGCAGGCCTCGCTGGTGGGATTCTCTCTCGCGATCGAGACCGGCCGCGCCTGCTATGTGCCGGTCGGTCATCGCGGCGGGCCGCCGCAGGGCCAGCTCGATCTCGGCGGCGACGGTGAAGGCGGATTGCTGCCCAATCAGATCCCCTTGGCGAAGGCGGTCGCCCTCATCAAGCCGATGCTCGAAGATCCGTCGGTGTTGAAGATCGGGCAGAACATCAAATACGACATGACGATCATGGCGGCGCACGACATCGCCATCGCGCCCTATGACGACACCATGCTGATCTCCTATGCGCTCGCGGGCGGCGCCCACGGCCATGGCATGGACGAGCTCTCCGAGCTGCATCTGAACCACCGCACGATCCATTTTGAGGAAGTCGCCGGCACCGGCAAGGCGCAGGTGACTTTCGATCGCGTGCCGCTCGACAAGGCCTTGGCCTATGCGGCCGAGGATGCCGACGTGACCTTGCGGCTGCATCAGGTGCTGAAGCCCCAGATGCTGGCCGAACGTCTCGCCACCGTCTACGAGACCATCGACCGGCCGCTGGTGCCGGTGGTGATGGCGATGGAGCGCGCGGGCGTCAAGCTCGACCGGAAGGTGCTGCAGGATCTCTCCGCCGACTTCGCGGGACGGCTGGTGGAATTGGAGAAGCAGATCCACAAGCTCGCCGGCCGTGAGTTCAACATCGGCTCGCCCAAGCAGCTGGGCGAGGTGCTGTTCGACGAGATGAGCCTTGGCGGCGGCAAGAAGGGCAAGACCGGCGCCTATGCGACCGGCGCCGACGTGCTCGAGGAGCTGGCGGCACAGGGTCACGATCTGCCGGCGCGCGTGCTGGACTGGCGCCAGCTCTCCAAGCTCAAGAGCACCTATACGGACGCATTGCAGGAGCAGATCAACGCCAGGACCGGCCGGGTCCATACCAGCTTCGCGCTGGCGGCGACCTCCACGGGCCGCATCTCCTCGACCGATCCCAATCTGCAGAACATCCCGATCCGCACCGAGGAGGGCCGCAAGATCCGCCGCGCCTTCGTCGCCGAGAAGGGCTGGGTGCTGCTCTCGGTCGACTATTCGCAGATCGAGCTGCGCCTCGCGGCCCATATGGCCGACGTGCCGCAGCTGAAGCAGGCCTTCCGCGACGGCGTCGACATCCATGCCATGACCGCGAGCCAGGTCTTCGGCGTTCCCGTGCAAGGCATGGATCCGATGGTACGGCGCCGCGCCAAGGCGATCAATTTCGGCATCATCTACGGCATCAGCGCCTTCGGCCTGGCGGCCCAGCTGGGCATCCCGCAGGGCGAGTCGCGCGCCTATATCGACGCCTATTTCAAGCGCTATCCCGAGATCCTGGGCTATATGGACCGCACCAAGAAGTTCGCGCGCGAGAAGGGCTATGTGCTGACGCTGTTCGGCCGCCGCTGCCATGTGCCGGGCATCCTCGACAAGAATCCGGCGCGCCGCTCCTTCATGGAACGCGCCGCGATCAACGCGCCGCTGCAAGGCACCGCTGCCGACATCATCAAGCGCGCCATGATCCGCGTGCCGGCCGCGCTCGCCGACGCCCATCTCAAGGCCCGCATGCTGCTCCAGGTCCATGACGAGTTGCTGTTCGAGGTGCCTAAGGCCGAAGCCAAGGACACCGCGGCCCTGGTGAAGAAGGTCATGGAAGGCGCCTGCGCGCCCGCGATCGAACTCGACGTGCCGATCGTTGCCGAGACCGGCACCGGCGACAACTGGGCCGACGCGCATTAGAGGATTCCGTCGTCGCCGCTTGTTTCTTGTCCCTTCCCCCCTTGAGGGGGAAGGCTAGCATTACAGTTGCATTTTAGTGTGAGGTCTGAATCTATGGGCCCCCATGAATCGGAGGATCATGGATGGCAGGAGCATCGATCGAGACGACGCTTGAGCTGTGGGCGTCGTCGTTGCGGGATGTGAAAGCGCGAATTCGCCCCTTGTTCGCTCAGGACCGGGTTGCGGCATCGGCAGGTCAGTTTCTGGATGGTCTTTTGGGGAACGAACCCCGCAAGACAGGCTGGATGCGCGCAGAATCGGCCGGCGATTCCGGCCCGTGGCGCCAGCAGGCAATCCTGGGCCGTGGCCGGTGGGACGCGGATGCACTGCGCGACATCGTGTGCGATTACGCGCTGGAGACGCTTGCCGATGAGGATGCGGTTCTTGTCATCGACGAGACGGGCTTTTTGAAGCAGGGCAAGGCGTCGTGCGGTGTTACGCGCCAGTACACGGGCTCGGCGGGCAAGATCACCAATTGCCAGATCGGCGTGTTCGCCTCCTATGTGTCGCGCCACGGCCATGCCTTCATCGACCGGGCGCTTTATTTGCCGAAGGAGTGGACGGACGCTCCCGATCGCATGAAGGCGGCGCATGTACCGGAGGACGTGGATTTTGCCACGAAGCCCCAGATCGCGCGCGGGATGATCGCGCGTGTGATCGCCGCAAAGGTGCCGTTCTCCTTCGTTGCAGCGGACAGCGTATATGGCACGGGAGACATCGAAACTCTCCTCCGCCAGGCGGGCAAGGGCTATGTCCTGGGCGTTGCCGCCAACCACGTGTTCCGTTCCTGGGGCAAGAAGCAGCTCGTTGGCGGCGCCGCCGCGAAGATCGCGCAAAATCTTCCCAAGACCGCCTGGCGGCGCCTGTCAGCCGGCGAGGGGACCAAAGGCGCGCGCCTGCATGACTGGGCCTATGTCGAACTGGCCGATCTCGACGCCGGCGAATACAACGGCACTCTTTCGGGGCAGTGGACGCGAGGTCTTCTGATCCGCCGCAACATCGCCGACGGCGATCTCGCCTTCTTCTCCACCTGGTGTCCCAAGGGCACATCGATAAAAAAACTGGTATTGGTCGAAGGCCATCGCTGGGCCATCGAGGACAGTTTCGAAACCGCCAAGAACGAACTCGGCCTCGATCACAACGAGACCCGCTCCTGGCACGGTTGGCACCGGCATGTCTCACTCGTCATGCTCGCCTTCGCCATGATGGCCGTCATCCGTCATCAGGCCAATGCCGTACCGCTCAAAAAAACAGCGCCACGTCTTCGGCGGCGCTCCTGATCCGCTGGTCGATCCAGGAAATCCGCCGCATCGCCCGCAAGCTCGCCCAACGGCGCATCCAGCCCGCCCACGTCATCGCATGGTCGCTCTGGCGGCGCGCTCATCAAGCCGAGGCCCGCCGCGCCCATCTCAAAAAGAAAAAGCAACTGTAATGCTAGGAAGGGGGGTGCCAAGCACTCGGTGCATCGCGTGGCGGCGCCCCTCCCCCTACCCCCTCCCGCAAGGGCTATCGGATTCACACATCTCAAAAATCGACTCTGTATCAAGCCCTTACAGTTGGCTCAGCGTGGGCAGACTTCGACGTCCTGAGTAGGTGCGGTCTTTGAAATGACTCGTCTTTTTCCGACCGATCGGCGTAGACGGACGAGATGTGTGAATGCCATAGCCGCAAGGGGAGGGGGCGAGAAAACTTTTGCTATCTCGCCTTCTAATCGTTGCGACTTACTCGCCGCACCCGTCCTGCTTGAACGGACTCTCCGCCGCCATCATGCCGATCTCAGCGCGTACCGCTGCCGTCTCGCGCTTCAGGAAATTCGCGACTGCCGAGCGCAGACCCCGGTCGGCGATCCAATGCGCGCTTACCGTCTCGACCGGAAGATAGCCGCGCTGCACCTTATGCTCGCCCTGCGCGCCGGCTTCGACCACCTTCAGGCCGCGCGCGATCGCGAACTCGATCGCCTGGTAGTAGCAAGCCTCGAAATGGAGGAAGGGGATCTCCTGCGTGGCGCCCCAATTGCGGCCATAGAGCCGCTCGCTGCCGATCAGGTTGAGCGCGCCCGCGACGAAGCGCCCTCCGGCTTCCGCCAGCACCAGCAGGACCTGGTCCGCCATGCGCTCGCTGAGCAGGCTGAAGAAAGAGCGCGTCAGATAGGGCGTGCCCCATTTGCGGTCGCTGATGGCCTGATAATGGTGGAAGAAGGCGTCCCAATGCTTCTCCTGGATGTCGCGTCCGGTGAGCGGCAGGAGCGTCACGCCGGCCTCGGCCACCTCGCGGCGCTCGCGTTTGATCGCCTTGCGCTTGCGCGAGGAGAGATCGCCCAGGAATTCCTCGAAGCTGCCATAGCCGCGATTCTGCCAGTGGAACTGATAGCCGCGCCGCAGCAGGAACCCGACCTCGGCCAGCGCCGCCGCATCCTCCGCCGGGAGGAAGGTCGCATGCAGGGACGAGACCTTGAGCTGCTCGGCCGCGGCCACCAGCGTGGCGGCGAGGATGTCGCGATAGCGGCCCGCGTCCTCGGCGGGGCGCAGCAGCAGGCGGGGTCCGGGCACCGGCGTGAAGGGCACCGAAAGCTGCAGCTTGGGATAATACTGCCCGCCGGCGCGCTCATAGGCCTCGGCCCAGCCATGATCGAAGACATATTCGCCGTAGGAATGGGCCTTGAGATAGAGCGGGGCGGCCGCCCGGGCCTTGCCGCCGGCATCCTCGATCAGCAGATGGCGCGGAATCCAGCCGCTGTCGCCGCCGACCGAGCCGCTCTCCTCGAGGGCGCTCAGGAACCGGTGCGAGACGAAAGGATTGCCGGTACCGGCGCAGGCGTCCCACTCGGCCGCGGGAATGTCCGCAATCCGCCCGAGCAGCCGCGCCTCGATCCGTTCGCCGTCATCAGCCATGGGAGGATGGGCCGCCAGGGGACGTGGACATCTGCCTCAAAGGATGGGGCGCCGCGGCGCTTCCGACAACCCCGATCTGGCGGCCCTTTGCCCCGAAAATCCTGCCGCATTTCCGCCCCAGCCCTCGTGATATGATTTCGGCCGTCCCATGAGCCCTGTCCGATGGCGCATACCGGTCGGTCTGATGGCGGCCCTGCTGCTGGCTTGCTTGCTGGCGGTTGGACCGGCGACCGCGGATTCTCGCGAGGACCAACTGGGCGAGGCCTGGGCTGCCTATGACGCCGGCGACGATGCCACGGCGCGGGCGCTGTTCGAATCGCTGGCGAACGAGGGCGATGCCGAGGCGAATTACGGCCTGGGGTTGATGGACTCCGCCGGCCGTGGCGCGCCGCGCGACGAGGCGGCCGCGGCCGAGCATTTCTCGACGGCGGCCAATGCCGGCATCGCAGGTGCGCAAGACGCGCTGGGCTATGCCTATGATTTCGGCCTGGGCCTCCCGCTCAACCACGATCTCGCCGAATATTGGT
This sequence comes from Hypericibacter sp., assembly GCF_050729195.1. Taxonomy (NCBI): domain Bacteria; kingdom Pseudomonadati; phylum Pseudomonadota; class Alphaproteobacteria; order Rhodospirillales; family Dongiaceae; genus Hypericibacter; species Hypericibacter sp. The sequence goes on along the minus strand of NZ_JBOHKS010000059.1, from coordinate 21,366 downwards.
ATCAGCGCGCGACCGATGCCGGCGTCGTCAATGCCAAGAACAATCTCGCCTATAGCTGGATCGATTCCGGCCGGAACATCGATCAGGCCCTGGCGATGCTCCAGGATGTGCTGAGCGCGGTGCCCAACGAGCCGGCTTATCTGGACTCCTACGGATGGGCGCTCTATCAGCTCCGGCGCTATCCCGAGGCGCTTCATTATCTCTGCGATGCGGCGATGCATGATCCGGGCCATCCCGAAGTGCAGGCGCATCTGGGCGATGCGTTCTGGCAGATGGGGCAGACCAGCCAGGCGGTGCAGCAATGGCAACGCGCGCTCGATCTCGCCGATCGGCCGGATGAGCTCAGCGACAGCGGCGCCGATTTCCTCAACGGGTTCGGCTTGAAGGCTTGGAAGAACGATCTGATCGGCCGATTGATGCGCGCCGGTAACCGGGCAGGGCCCTCGGAAGATGCGGTTCCGCTCCCCACGGCTTGTAACGAGCCGCCGATCTCCTAGATCGCAGCCTCAACCCCACCCCTCTCATTTGATCGGCGCGCAGGCCACGCGATCGCCGGAGCCACCGATCGGCTGGGTCATGTAGTCGTCGGGATTGGCATGGATCACGACCGCCGATCCGTCGGCGTCGAGCAGGGCCGGGCGGTTGCCCGAGCCTTTCAGCGACACCAATGTCGAATAGAGCTCGACCGTCACGTTGCCGTCGGCCGCCACATAGAGGTTCGGCAGATCGCCATCGTCATTGGCCTGCGGATTGAGCAGCCCGTGAGTCACCGGCGTCATGCTGTGGACATGGGCGCCCGCGCTCTTGAAGGTCGGCCCCGAGCAATCGGCCTTCTCGTGGAAATGCACCCCATGCCAGCCCGGCGTCAGGCCCTTGGCGGTGATGCGCAGCAGAACGCCATTGGGCGCATCGGTCACGGTGATCTTGCCGATCATGCCGCCATCGGCGCCCACGAGGTCGCTGGACTGGCTCGTGGCCGCCCGGGCCGTGCCGATGGCGAGGCCGAGGGCGAGCAATGTCATCGTCAGGCGGGGAAGACAGGTGCGGATCATGGGGTGACCTCGAGAGAAGAAGTTTGGCGCAGTTGATAAGCGGTGAGCGCGAGGGCGGCGTTCCCATGACGCGGGGAAAATATCTGCCGCCTTCGATCGCGAAACACGCCCGACGCCGCAAGGCAGAGTCAAGGACCAGCTAAACCTAGGGGCTAGAGTAGGATAGAACGATCCCGCTCATTACCGCGATGTCAGCTATAGCCGAACCGGGCGAGGGCGGGCCTGGCGGCTTCGGTGATGGCGCGGGCCTTGACAGGATCGAGCTGACGCCAGCGCCCGATGCCGGCCGAGGGCTTCACGCCGCCGGCCAACCGCTCCAGCAAGTCCGGGGCGAAAGACGCGCCGAGGAAATCGAACAGGGCCCGGAGCGTCGCCCGGGGATCGCGGCAGAGATCCTCATAGCGCAGGACCCAATGGCGCCCGGCGATATGGTGTCGGCACCAGTCGGCCGCTTCGAGATTGGCCTTGGCCCAGAGCCGCGCCGCCGGAACCGCCAGATCGGGCGGCAAGGTCTCGCCATGAAGCGGTTCATGATAGCGCCGCAACTGGCCCTGATTGCCCGAGAGCGCCATGTCGCGGCCGTCGCGGATCATCTGCACGAAGGCGAAATCGGGCAGCTGCTCATGGAAGAAGGGCAACATGAAGAGCGTGCGCGGACCCTTCAGCCCCCAGGCGCCGCCGCCGCCCGTATGATGCTGGAGATAGCTCGCCAGCGTGGCTTCGAGATCGAGCTGCACCCGGCTTCGCAGCGCCGGGGGAACCTGATCGAGCTCATAATCCACCCGGTGCGTGGCGGCCAGGACTGGTGCGATTTGGCGGTCGAAGAAATCGGCCAGCTCGACCGAATCCCCCGTCCCCAACGTGTCATAGCCCATATAGAAGCCGGCGGCGGCCAGCGCGTCGCGCAGGACGCGCGTGCCGGAACCGCCGCTGGCACCGATCAGGACCGGACTGAGCAAGGCGATGCGCGCTTCGCGAGCGACGTCCGGGCTTGCGATCACGCGATCTCGAAGATCGCGTCGACCTCGACCGCGACATTGAGCGGCAGCGTGTTCACGCCGACGGCGGAGCGGGCATGCTTGCCGGCATCGCCGAAGACCTCGACCATCAGGTCCGAAACGCCGTTGGCGACCTTCGGCTGGTCGTAGAAATCGTCGGCCGAATTCACGAACACGCCGAGGCGCACCACGCGCTTCACCCGGTCGAGGTCCCCGCCCAGGGCCGCTTTGAGCTGGGCGATGATATTGAGCCCGCAGATCCGCGCGGCCTGCTGGCCCTGCTCGACCGCGAAATCCTTGCCAAGCTTGCCGGTGAATTTGAACTCGCCATTCCACACCGTCACTTGGCCCGCGAGATAGGCGAAGCCGTTGGCGATCACGACCGGCACATAGTTCGCCACGGGCGCCGCGGCTTTGGGCAGTTCGATCTTCTTGTCGGCGAGAATCTTGTCGATGCGTCCGGTCATGGCCAGGGTCTCCCTATGGGTCGAGGTAAGGCGCGAAACAGGGGGCGGAGCATAGCGGCTCGACCGCCGCCCTTCCAGACCGTCGCCCAGCCTCCTTTCGCGTCTTGTGGGCCCAGACGGGAAGGGGTTTAGTCTGGCCCAGGCCGGTGCCCAGGGGCCTCTGGGCGCGGAGACGAGGCCGATGGCACGAGGGCACTGGGGGCGATATGGCGAAGGACCAGAACGGAATCGCGCAGGAACTGATGCGCCAGCATCGCCAGCGCGAGAAATTCAAGACCCTGTCGCCGGCCTGGCCGGTCGATGATCTGAAGACCGCCTATGCGGTGCAGGGCCGTTTCGTCGAGCTGATGCAGGCCGAGAGCGGGGCGGCGATCGCCGGCTACAAGATCGGCCTCACCACCAAGCGCATGCAGCATATGTGCGGGATCGACCATCCGATCGCCGGTGCGGTGCTGGCGAACCGCATCCATCGCAGCGGCGTCACGCTGGCGCTGGCCGATCACGTCCATCTGGGGCTGGAGTTCGAGATCTGCACGCGGGTGGGCCGCGACCTGCCGCCCGGCGATGCGCCCTATGACCGCGAGATGGTTGCCGATGCGGTCGATGCGGTTTGCCCCGCCTTCGAAGTGGTGGACGACCGCAGCGCCGATTACGCCGGGCTCGATGTTCGCTCGCTGGTCGCGGACAACAGCTGGAACGCCGGCGTGGTGTTCGGCGAGTACAAGACGAGCTGGCCGGAGCTCGCACCGGTCGAAGGCGTCGTGCGGCGCGACGGTGCGGAGATCGGCCGGGGCACCGGCGCCGACGTGCTGGGCCATCCCTTCGAGCCGCTGACCTGGCTCGCCAATCATCTGGCGGAACTGGGCCTCGGTCTCAAGGCCGGTCAGTTCGTCATGACCGGCAGTCTCGTCACCACACGCTTTCCGGCCGGGCCCGAGCGGTATGATTTCGATGTGTCGAATCTCGGGCATGTCGATGTGACGGTGCGCTGAGCAGGAAGGGAGCGCGATTCATGGATTACCGGATCAAGGGGCGCCGTGCCCTGGTGATGGGGGCGTCGCGCGGGCTCGGCCGGGCCGTGGCCGAGGCGCTGCTGGCCGAGGGTGTCGCGACCGCGATCTGCGCGCGCGATCCCGCACGGCTCGAGCGGACGGCGAAGGAGATCGGCGCCGTCGGCATTCCTTGCGATCTCTCGCAAGCCGGCGCCGCCGCGAGACTGGTTGACGAGGCGGCTCAGCGCCTGGGCGGTGCCATCGATATCCTGCTGGTCAACACCGGGGGGCCGTCGCCCGCGAGCTTCGACAAGATCGACGATGCGCAATGGCGCGCCGGCTTCGAAGCGCTCTGGCTCAGCGCGGTGGCGCCGATCCGCGCGGCCTTGCCGGGCATGCGGGCGCAGAGCTGGGGCCGGATCCTGCTGGTGACCTCGATCGCCGCGCGCGAGCCCCTGCCGAATCTGATGATGTCGAACGCGCTGCGGGCAGGCCTGCATGGCATGGTGAACGCGCTGAGCCGCGAGATCGGCCCCGACGGCATCACCGTCAACGCGCTGATGCCGGGCTATACGCTGACCGAGCGGCTGAAGGAGGCGGGCTTCAAGGCGGAGGAGGTGGCGAAGACCGTGCCGCTGGGCCGCATCGGCAGGCCCGAGGAGTTCGCGGCGCTCGCCTGCTTCCTCGCCTCCGAACCCGCCGGCTACATCACCGGCCAGGCCATCGCCTGCGACGGCGGGATGCTGCGCTCGATTTGACGGGCGCGCGCTGAGCGCGTCCCGTCATCCCGGCGAAAGAGCCTCAGCTCCCTTGCGACGGCCCTGTGGCACCCATGGGCTCGACCGGGACGTCGATGGTGATGCTGCCGGCCTTCTCGAAGGTCAGCGTCACGGGGAAGGTCTGCGCCGCCTCGAGCGGCTTCTTGAGGCCCAGTAGCATGATGTGGAGGCCGTTGGGCGCCAGCGTGACGGTGCGGCCCGGAGGCAGGTCGACACTGCCCACCAGCCACATCTGCGAGACGTCGTTCTCCACCTTCATATCGTGGACCTGGGCCTGGTCCGCTGCCGGCGAGGCAACATCGATGAGCTTGTCCGGCGTCGTGCTGGTGTTCTTGATGGTGAGATAGACGACGCCGTTGGGCGCAGCGCTCACCGTGGCGCGCGACCAGGGATCGTCGATCTGCAGGCCCCCCAGCTTGTAGTGATGGGTCTGGCCGGCGCTGGCGACGGCGATGAAAAGGGCGAGAAACCCGCCGAGCATGTCTCTGAGAATCATCGTTCGATCCCGTTCCTGAAGGGTCGAGGCGCCAGCGGCGGTCACGCCTGGGGTCAGCCCTGCTGCAGCAGCGGCTTCAATTTGTCGGCCATCTCGGCCGGGCTGTCGTCATAACGCAGCAGCGTTTCGTAGCGTCCGTCGGGCCGCATCACATAGATCAGCGTGCTGTGGTCCATCGTGTAGTCATTGCCCTGCGGCACCTTCTGATAGAAGGCGTGATAGGCCTTGGCGACGGCATCGATCTCGGCCAGCGTGCCGGTCAATCCAGTAATACGCTTATCGAAGGCGTCGACATAGCTCTTCATCACCTCGGGCGTATCACGCTCCGGATCGACCGTGATGAAGAGCGGATGCAGCTTGTCGCCGAGCGGGCCCAGCGCCTTCAGGGTCAGCGAGATGCGGTTCAAGGTCGTCGGGCAGACCTCCGGGCAGGAGGTAAATCCGAAGAAGACCAGTTTCCACTGCCCTGCATAATCGGCATCCGTGACCTTCTTGCCATCCTGATCGGTCAGGCTGAAAGGCCCGCCGATATCGGCGGCGGTGGTCTGGCCCGTCTCGCGGGACCGCCATTCGAGCAGCAGCACGGTGACGCTCGTCACGAAGATCGCGGCGGCGATCACCAGCCCGGCGAGGAGGAGGCCACGCTTCATCGGCGACAGAGTCTCCTTCAAGAGCCGTGCCGCAAGAGCAGGCGGCAGAGACGGGCGCAGCATATACCGGGTCGCAGGGCAGGGAAGACGAGAGAACTGCGGCAAGAACGCGCGGGAATCCAAGGGGATGTGCGGCTTTTGGTCTCTCTGGAAGTGCGGATTTCGACCCGACGCGATGACGCCGACGTCATCTTGACAGGTAGGTTGATATCAACATAATAACGTCATGTCGAAACGCGACGAAGTTCCCTACGAGATCACGCATCTGGTTCGCGACACCTGCCTCTGCCTCCATGTGCAGCGGGCGGCGCGGGCGGTGGCGCGGCGTTTCGACGAGGCCTTGCGGCCACTGGCCCTGACCAACGGGCAGTTCTCGCTGCTGATGTCGCTCAATCGCCCCCAGCCGCCCAGCATCGGCAGCGTGGCGCATCTCCTGGCGATGGACCGCACCACCTTGACGGCCAATCTCAAGCCGCTGGAGCGGCGGGGGCTGGTCACCGTGACTGTCGACGAGGCCGACAAGCGCAGCCGGCGCATGGCGCTGACCTCCGCGGGTCGTTCGCTCCTCGCCGCGGCCGTTCCGATCTGGAAGAAGACCCACGCGGCGATCGACCGCCTGCTGGGCGCTTCCAGCCCCGATCGGCTGCGCGGCGATCTGATGGCGCTTTCCTGATCCCATTCAAATTTTCTGGGGACTCCGATGGCTTACGTCGATGGATTTCTGTTGCCGATCCCGAAGAAGAATCTGGCGGTCTATCGCCGCATGGCGAAGCTGGCCAGCAAGGTCTGGCGCGAGCATGGCGCGCTCGAATATCGCGAATGTGTCGGGGACGATCTCGCGGTGAAAATGGTGTTGCCTTTCACGCGCATCACCAAGGCCAAGCGCGGCGAGACCGTCGTCTTCTCCTGGGTCGTCTATAAATCGCGGGCCCATCGCGATCGCGTGGTGGCGAAGGTGATGAAGGATCCGCGCCTCGCGAAGATGGCGATGCCGGAAGGCATGCCTTTCGACCCGAAGCGCATGTCCTATGGCGGGTTCAGGGTGATCGTCGAAGCCTAGGTTCCCATGCCTGTGTGATTTCGGTGATAGCCCGCGCCTTCGGCCGGCTTGTCGCCTATCTCTCCCAGGTGACGTCTTGACGGCGGGTGGCAAACAGTATTTAACCATGAGGTTAATTAACGATGTGGTGTAATAACGATGACGTCCGACCCGCTCAGCGCCACCTTCGCGGCCCTGGCCGATCCGACGCGGCGCGCGATCCTGGCGCGGCTGGCATTGGGCGAGAGTTCGGTGTCCGAGCTGGCCGAGCCCTTCGAGATCAGCCTTCCCGCGGTCTCCAGGCATCTCAAGGTGCTGGAGCGCGCCGGCCTGATCGCCCGCAGCCGCGAGGCGCAATGGCGGCCCTGCCGGATCGAGGCGGCCCCGTTGCAAGAAGTAGCCGACTGGGTGGATCGCTACCGGCGCTTCTGGGAAGCGCGTCTCGACCGGCTGGATGCCTATCTGCGTGAACTCGACAGCAAAGAGAAGAAACATGCCCGTAAAGGCAGGAAACGCCGCCGCCGCGAAACCCACTGAACGGACGATCACCCTCACGCGCGTCTTCGCGGCACCGCGCGAAACGGTTTTCGCAGCCTGGACCGACGCCCGGCGCATCGCGCGATGGTGGGCGCCCAACGGATTCACGATCCCTCATTGCGAGGCGGACCCCCGACCCGATGGCGTTTTCACGCTCTGCATGCGCTGGGCGGACAAAGGCGATTACTGGATGCGCGGCCATTACCGCGAGGTCGTCGCTCCCGAACGCCTGGTCATCGTCGCGACCGCCTATGACGCCCAGCAGATGCCGCGGCTGGACGCCGTCGTCGAGGTCACCCTGTCGGGGCAGGCGGGCGAGACGGTGCTCACCTTAAGGACGACGGCACGCGGCTCGGGCGATATCGCCGGCGCCATGCTCAACGGCACGAAGGAAGGCTGGAATCAGAGCATCGACCATCTCGAACGTCACCTGGCCGACCGGCCTTGACCCATCAACGGAGAGTCGACATGCAACCGCACAAGATCGTCTCGGAGCGGGAATGGCTGGCGGCGCGCAAGGCGCATCTGGCGAAGGAGAAGGAATTGACCCGGTTGCAGGACGAGCTCGCCGCCGAGCGGCGCGAGCTTCCCTGGGTCAAGGTCGAGAAGAACTATATCTTCGAGGGTCCTCGCGGAAAGCAGACCCTGTCCGATCTGTTCGCCGGCCGCAGCCAGCTGATCATCTATCATTTCATGTTCGGCCCGGATTGGCCGCAGGGCTGTCCATCCTGCTCCTTCATGGCCGATCACATGGATGGCCCCAATCTCCATCTGAAGCATCATGACGTGACGCTGATGGCGGTCTCGCGCGCACCCTGGCCGAAGATCGAGGAGTTCAAGAAGCGCATGGGCTGGCGCTTCAAATGGGTCTCGTCGGAAGCAAACGATTTCAATTTCGACTATCACGTTTCCTTCACCCCAAAGGACAAGGCCAGGGGCAGGGTCGTCTATAATTTCGAGACCATGGACTACATGTTCGACGAGCTGCCCGGCATCAGCGTCTTCTACAAGGATCCGTCGGGCACGATCTTCCATACCTATTCGGCCTATGCACGCGGCGGGGACATCCTGCTGGGCGCGCATCATTTCCTCGATATGACGCCCAACGGCCGCAACGAGGCGCATGGCATGGATTGGGTGCGCCATCATGACCGCTATGACGCACCGCCGGATGCCACCGCCAGCAACGACTCCTGCTGCGACGCTCAAACCGACCCGGTGTCGGAAATGCGCAGGCAGCTCGACAAGGTGGGATGAACCCAAACCGCTTCCCGCCTGCGTATGCCGGCCCCATGGAGAGAGCGATGACGGAGCGATCCGTGACGCATGCCACTTTCACCATCGAGCGGATCTACAATGCTCCGCCGGCGCGGGTCTTCGCCGCCTGGGCGTCGGCGGAGGCGAAGGCGCGCTGGTTCGCCGGCGACGGGGAGGGCTGGGAGACCGGCAAGCTCGAGCTCGACTTCAGAGTTGGTGGACATGAGCGCGTCACCAGCCGGCAGAAGGGCGGCACAGCGCATACCTACAATGCGACCTACCAGGACATCGTCCCTGGCGAGCGCATCGTCATTTGTTACGACATGCATCTCGACAAGATCCGGATCTCGGTGTCGCTCGCGACCGTGCAGCTCAAACCGCAGGGCAAGGGTACGAAGCTGACCTTCACCGAGCAGGGCGCCTTCCTCGATGGCTATGACAATGTGAAGTCGCGCGAAGAAGGCACGAAAGGCCTACTGAACAGCCTTGGCCGGACCCTGGAGCGAGAGACCCCGGCCCACTGACAAAACGTCCGATCGTCGGAGACAGATCATGGAAACGCAGAAGATCGCATCGCGCGAGGAATGGCTGGCAGCCCGCAAGGCGCTGCTTGCCAAGGAGAAGGAACTGACCCGTGCGCAAGATGCCCTGAACCGGGAGCGGCGCAAGCTGCCGATGGTGCGGGTCGACAAGGGCTATGGCTTCGAAAGCCCGGACGGGAAGGTGAAGCTGCCCGACCTGTTCGAAGGCCGCCGTCAGCTCATTGTCTATCACTTCATGCTGGATGCGGACGCAGCGCCGCCGGGTCAGTCGGGGGCGCCGTGGGACGAGGGCTGCCCGGGCTGCTCCTATTTCGCCGATAATATGCCCGATCTGTCGCATCTCCATGCGCGCCAAACGACCTTCGCCATGGTCTCACGCGCACCGCTCGCCAAGATCGCGCCCTTCAAGCGCCGCATGGGCTGGGCCATGCCCTGGTATTCCTCCTTCGGCAGCGACTTCAACTACGACTTCCATGTCACGCTGGACCCTGCCAAGGGCAGCACCGAGTGGAATTTCCAGAGCGCGGCGGCGCTGCAGCAATCCGGCAAGATTCCCTGGACCAAGGGCGAGTTGCCGGGGATCAGCGTGTTCCTGCGCGACGGCGACGAAATCTTCCACAGCTATTCGAGCTATGCCCGCGGGCTCGATTCCCTGATCACGACCCATCATCTCCTCGACCTGACGCCATTCGGCCGTGGGGAAGGCTGGGACGGAATGCCCGATCTCGGCCAGGGCATGAACTGGCTCCGTCATCACGACAAGTATGACGACCGGAAATCGCCTTCCTGCTGCCATTCCTGAAGGGTCTGTTCCCTCTTTTTCCCGGAGAAATTTTTCCATGCTCATAAAGATCCTGATCGGCATTGCCCTCATCGTCGCAATCTTCGTCGTGGTCGTGGCGCTGCAGCCCTCTGATTTCCGCATCGAGCGCACGACCACGATTGCAGCACCAGCCGACGCCGTGTTTGCCCAGGTGAACGATTTCCACAAATGGGAAGCCTGGTCGCCCTACGACAAGATCGATCCGGCACTGAAAAGGACCTATAGCGGCGCGCCTGCCGGCGTCGGCGCGATCTATGAGTGGGTCGGCAACAAGCAAGTGGGCGAGGGCAAGGCGACGATCACCGACAGCCGGCCCAACGAGCTGGTCCAGATCCAGCTCGATTTCCTGAAGCCTTTCGCCGCGACCAACATCGCGGAGTTCAGCCTGGCGCCCCAGGGCGGGCAGACCGCGATCACCTGGAGCATGACCGGTCACAACAATTTCATGTTCAAGGCCGTGGGGCTGTTCATGAACATGGACAAGATGGTGGGCGGCCAGTTCGAGCAGGGACTGGCACAGCTCAAGACCCTGGTGGAGTCGGCGCCCGCGTCATAGGCCCAGGAGCCACCGTCTTCGCTTCGTCCAGTTGGACGCAACAATAACAACAGGGACGGGCGGCAGCCGACCTTGCCGCACCGCCGACGCCTTCCAGACATCGACGACGTCAACCTCTTACAACCCTGACAAGGAGATATCATGCTCGTTCAACCCTATCTGATGTTCGATGGCCGCTGCGAGGAAGCGATCGAGTTCTATCGCCGCGCCGTCGGCGCCGAAACCACGATGCTGATGCGCTTCAAGGACAGCCCGGAGCCCGCGCCGCCGGGCATGGTTCCGCCTGGCTCGGAGAACAAGGTGATGCATGCCGCGATGAAGATCGGTGACTCGACCGTGATGGCCACGGATGGCGGCTGCCAGCAGAAGGCGGCCTTCGAGGGCTTCTCCCTGACGCTCACGGTGCCGAACGAGGCCGAGGCCGATCGGCGGTTCAACGCCCTGGCCGAAGGCGGCCAGGTGCGAATGCCGTTGGCCAAGACCTTCTTCTCGCCGCGTTTCGGCATGCTGCAGGACAAGTTCGGCGTGGGCTGGATGGTGATCGTGGCGCATTAAACCACGGCGTCGCCATTTCTCGTATTGACGAGAGAGGGCCAGGGGACGGGGCGGATCGGCAAGGGCCAGCCGCTGCGTCCTACTGGCCCTCTTTCTATTACGGGCGGATCGGCCAGGAATCTCAGAGACTTGAGGTTTCGAAGAAATTTTTCAGCGGTGATGTCGATTTGAGTAGAGCCCGTTCGTCGTTCAGACAGAGCCCGAGTCCAACCCGGCCCTACCGGCCGCACTCCGGCTCCCGAACCGAAACCGATGGAGTGACTTCGATGCGTTTCATGATTATCCGCAAGGCAGACAAGGACACCGAGGGCCTGGTCAAGCCGAGCACGGAGATACTGGCCGCCATAAACCAATATATGGAGGAAATGGCGAAGGCCGGAGTGGTTCTAGGTGGCGAAGGATTGCGTCCGAGCGCCGAGGGCTTCCGGGTGAATTTCGCCAATGGCAAGCCGCGCGTCATCGATGGACCCTTCACCGAGGTGAAGGAACTGATTGCCGGCTATTTCCTGATCCAGGTGAAATCCAAGGCCGAGGCGATCGAGTGGGCCAAACGCTGGCCGGCGCTCGACGCCAACGGCAATCTCGAGCTCGAAATCCGTCCGCTCTTCGAGGCGGAGGATTTCGGTGAGGAGTTCACGCCCGAGCTTCGTGAAGCGGAGAATCGCCTCCGCGCCGAAATCGAGCGCAAGCATTGAACCCTGGCCCTACAAGGAGAAACGACCATGCGATTCCTGATGCTGATGATTCCCAAGGGCTACGAGAACGCCACGCCGGGCACCCTGCCGAGTGCCGATGCCGTCTCGGCAATGATGAAATACAACGAGTCCCTGCAGAAGGCCGGCGTGCTGCTGGCCCTCGACGGTCTCCATCCGCCTTCGATGGGCGCGCGCGTCACCTTCCCGGGCGGCAAGGCCAAAGTCACGGACGGGCCTTTCGCCGAGGCCAAGGAGGTGCTGGGCGGTTACTGGATGATCCAGGTGAAATCGAAGGCCGAGGCGATCGAATGGGCCTCCCGCTGCCCGGCCGGAGAAAACGAGACCATCGAGATCCGTCAGGTGCAGGAGATGTCGGATTTCCCGGCCGATGTTCAGAAAGCGGTGGAGGGGTTTTCCGACATGCTGGCGAAATCCGGGCAACGCCGCGGGAGCTGATCCCGCCTCAGTGGGGCGGCCGCTTCGGTTGCGATAAGCGGAGGAAGATGGTGTGATTGGTCGCTGTGACGGCGACCGGCATCCATCAAGCGATCGACGCGATCTGGCGGATCGAGCAGGCGAGGCTCGTGGCGGGCCTCGCCCGCATGCTGCGCGACGTCGGCCTCGCGGAGGAGTTCGCGCAGGATGCGCTCGTGGCCGCCCTCGAGCGCTGGCCGCAGTCGGGCATTCCGGATAAACCCGGTGCCTGGCTGATGGCGACCGCGAAGAACCGCGCGATCGATCGTCTGCGCCGGAACAAGCGCCTTGGGCCCAAGCATGAGGAAATCGGCCGCGAGCTCGACGCCCGCCAGGAGCAGGCGGTGACGGAGCTGGAAACGGCACTCGACGATCCGGTCGGCGACGACCTGCTGCGGCTGATCTTCACGGCCTGCCATCCGCTGCTCTCGACCGAGGCGCGGCTCGCCCTCACGCTCCGGCTGCTGGGCGGCCTCACCACCGAGGAGATCGCCCGCGCCTTCCTGGTGCCGGAGCCGACCATCGCCCAGCGCATCGTGCGTGCGAAACGGACCCTGGCCGCGGCAAAGGTCCCCTTCGAGCTGCCGCAAGGGGAAGAATTGGCCGCACGCCTGGCCTCGGTGCTGGAGGTGATCTATCTCCTCTTCAACGAGGGCTATGCGGCGACTGCCGGCGAGGATTGGATGCGGCCGGCGCTGTGCGAAGAGGCGTTGCGGCTGGGCCGGATCCTGGCCGAGCTGGCGCCGCTCGAGCCCGAGGTCCATGGGCTGGTGGCGCTGATGGAGATCCAGGCCTCGCGCTTCGGCGCGCGGACATCGCCTTCCGGCGAACCGATCCTGCTGCTCGACCAGGACCGCGCCCGCTGGGATTATCTGCTGATCCGGCGCGGGCTGGCCGCGCTCGAGCGTGCCGAAGGCCTGCAAGGGGCGTTCGGAACCTATGCGCTTCAAGCCGCGATCGCCGCCTGTCACGTGCGGGCGCTGACGGCGGCCGAGACCGATTGGCCGCGGATCGTGGCGCTCTACGACATGCTTTCCCAGGTCGCGCCCTCGCCGGTGGTGGCCCTCAATCATGCCGTGGCGGTCTCGATGGCCTCGGGCCCGGCGGCGGGGCTCGAGCGGATCGACCGGCTCGCGGCGGAGCCGGCGCTCAAGGCCTATCATCTGCTGCCCGCCGTGCGCGGCGATCTCTTGAGAAAGCTCGGCCGCACCGACGAAGCCCGCGCCGAATTCGAGCGCGCCGCCTCGCTCACTCGCAATGCCCGCGAATGCATGCTGCTGCTGGAACGTGCCGCTGAATGTGGGAACGCTTATCCCGCTGTCCCAGGGACACAGCAGTAATACTATGCCACCGTTTTCTGGAACCCTTGCTTTGCCGACGTGCAATGTTTCGTCGATGTCGGATTTGGAGCTCTCAGCGGATGGAAGCCAGACGTAGCGGCAACTCCGAGAAGGGCGAGGAGCAGACCTCCGCCGTTATGCTGCGGTACTTCCGCTTTTGACCCAAAGCGGACCACAGGGGCGGTAGATGGCCCGGCCGGCCGCAAAGCGCGCTCGCGAGTTCACTGCCTCTTGCCGCAGCCCCATGGGGCAATGAAAGACGTTGTCCGATGGAGACCCACGGATCAACCCCATTTTGAACGGGATAGTAAGCATAGGATTCCTCTCCGAATTTTGTAATATGGAGCTGAGGGAAAAACGGTTCCGTGACATGGCGACCGGTGTCGGTTTCGCGGCGCGGGCCGGCATTTCCTGTACGCGAGGCACGAGAGGTGGCATTCATGGCGAAGGACCAGGCTGCAGAACGGGGCGGTGGTCAGACACTCGCCGACGCCAAAGAATTCGCGACGATCGAGAAGAACTGGCAGCTCACCGGCAGGTCGAAGCTGCGCGTCCCGCCCGGAAGATACAAATACGTCGAGGAACTCGCCCACCTTCAGTTCGAGCTCATCAAACTGCAGGAATGGGTGCGCATGAAGGGTCTGAAGGTCGCCGTGGTGTTCGAAGGCCGTGATGCCGCCGGCAAGGGAGGCGTCATCAAACGCATCACCGCGCCGCTCAATCCACGGGTCTGCCGAATCGTCGCGTTGGGGACGCCGACCGAGCGCGAACGCGGGCAGTGGTATTTTCAGCGCTATGTCGCGGAGCTTCCAGCGCGCGGCGAGATCGCGCTGTTCGATCGCAGCTGGTACAACCGGGCGGGCGTCGAGCGGGTCATGGGATTCTGCACCAAGGAGGAATATCAGGAGTTTCTGCGCGCCTGTCCGCTCTTTGAGGAGATGCTGATCCGCTCGGGGATCTATCTCATCAAGTATTGGTTTTCGGTCAGCGACAAGCAGCAGGAAGCGCGCTTTCACGAGCGCATGCAGAATCCGTTCAAGCGTTGGAAGCTGAGCCCGATGGATCTCAAGGCACGCCAGTTGTGGGTGGAGTATTCAAAGGCCAAGGACAAGATGTTTGCCTATACCGACACCAAGGAGAGCCCTTGGAACGTGGTTGACGCCGACAACAAGAAGCGGGCACGGCTCAACTGCATCCGGCACCTGCTGCAGCAGATCCCGTACCCCGACATGAAGCCGATCGAGATACCGCTGCCCTCGCGAGAGGCCGACACCGGCTACCAACGGCCTCCGAAATCGAAGCAGAGGTTCGTTCCGAAAGCCTATTGAAGGCACTGCTGGCGCCCGTCATGCATAATGCCTCGTTCAAGGCAGCGGAGAATGTCCGCTGGTGGCACAACGCGGAAATCCCGCGATGTCGGCTTTCGCGCCGCTGTCAGGGGCATAGCGGACATCAAGCGCTCTTGAGCTGAACCGCACGATTATGAGTAGACGGCCTAGCGGCTGCGGGAAACCCGCCGAGTGAGGCGGCGGGCGCCCAGTTCGGGCCCTTAAGGGAGTGTCAACAACACTAAGCGCACGCTTAGGAAACTCAGATATATGCTGCCGCCAGAGCTCTGTTGGCGAAGGCAGGGTCGCCCCCTGTACTGACGCCCTGAGCAAGGAACAGCGGCAATGTTCCGGGAGCACAGGCGATGCCCGTGAGTACCGCTCGCATTGCAACCTTAGCGATGATCGGCGCGCTCATTGTTCTGCGTGCGGTGCGTATGTTCTGGCCACAGCATGGCAGCGCCAGTAAAGCGATTTCTCAGGACGCCTCGCTCCGACTGTCGTGGTTGACGCTTGCTGCGGCTGTTTTGGCAAGCGCTGCGGTAAGCCACAATGCACCGGACCGGAACAGCCCGGCTTCGCCCCCAGAACTGCAAAGCGGGGCTTCGCCGAACATCGTCGCTTCCGGGTATCCTCGCGTCATTAACGGCGACACGATCAATATTCACGGCACGCGAATCAGGCTCTTCGGGATCGATGCACCGGAGAGCAATCAGACTTGCAAGAACGCCTCCGGCCAGGTCTTCGACTGCGGCTGGAAGGCAACCGTCGCCCTGGTCGATCACATCGCCGGCGGCACGGTGTCATGCCGCTCGCGCGGCGTCGACCGCTTCGGCCGCACAGTTGCAGTTTGCCGTCTGGGTTCGGAGGATTTGAACGCCTGGATGGTCGCACAGGGCTGGGCGGTGGCGTACCGGCACCACAGCCTCGACTATGTGCCGCAGGAGAATGCCGCACAGGCGGGGAAGCTCGGGATCTGGGCCGGCTCGTTCATGCTGCCGTGGGAGTGGCGCAGGACCCATTAGTCCGCACGCCCCAATGGACTCACCAGAACGGCACTGTATGGCAAGTTGAATATGTGGCGGCAGGGTGGGCAATGTTCGCAACAACAGCCCGTCTGGCGGGCTACCAGATCATGGGTATCAGGCGATAGCGCAGTTTTTTCAGGTACTCCCGATAGCCCGGCAGGTTCCTCGCCAGGAACCTTTCCTCGTCGAGGAGGCGCCATATCAGCGCGGGAACCAGCGCAGCGATGACGAGCAACCCCCACCAGGAACCAAGCGTGATCGGTATGCCGAGAAGCATCACGAGGCCTCCGGCATACATGGGGTGCCGCACGAGCGCGTAGGGACCCGTCGAGATGACTCTTTGATCGGGAGCCAACTCGATGGTGGCCGAGGCAAAGGTGTTTTCTTTGAAGACGAAGAAGATCGCGACCCAGCCGAGAAGAAAAATCAGGTCTCCAGCCAACGCGCTATAAGGCGACATCTGCGACCAGGCGAAGCGATGATCGAGCGCGGGCACGATGAGCAGGCCGATGAAGGCCAGCGACGCGAAGGACATGATGATTTTCTGGGTCGTTTCCTTCTCGGCCGTCGGCCCGCCTCGCTTGCGTCGCGCCAAGAGCGCCGGGTCCTTTCGCATGAGATAGAGGGTGATTACGAGCGACGAAATGGCATAGGTGGCAAGGAACACCCAGGCCTGCCAGTAGTTGACGCTTCCGGCGGGGATGAACAGCATTGCCGCCATGACAAGAAGGACGGCCAGGAGATTGCCTAGCAGTTTCATGTCCAGGTGTTGATCTCCTGACAGTGATAGCCGCCGATCAAGGTCCCTTGTCGGTGCCGTCGATCGCTTCGACGATCAGGTGCTGCAGCCGCGCCAGATGACCTTCCTGCAGCGGCGACAGCAGGCCTGATTGATAGACGCCCGCCTCGAAATTCCGCTGCACGCTCTCGCACACACCCATATCCTCTCGCGTGATCTGCTTGTTCCATTCCGTGGAATCGGCCCGCTCCTCGGCGGAGAGGTCGGCGAACCAGGACCAGTTGGTGAGCTTCATGCGGGTGGGGGAAAGCGGCTCGATGCGCTCGGCCTTGAAGCTGCGCGCCCCGGCCACGCCCTGGAATCCCGGGAACCGGTAGAACCAGATGCCCTGGTTGCCGCGCAGCGCGCTGTCCTCGCCGGCATAAGTGACATGGAACACGACGAGCCGGCCCTCGTCATAAGCCTTGATCTGCGTATGGCTGCGATCGACCGCGGCCGTCAGCCGCTTATGGATCAGCGGCAGGTGATAGCCCTCGACCGTGTTCTCGCAATAGGCCTTCCAGTTGCAGTCGCCCTCGGCCGAGAAGCTGCCATTCAAGGCGAGGTCGGCCGGCTGGGGGAACTCGTCGCACAAGCCCGGCAGGCTGCCGAGCCAGCTCGTGAGATCGGGTGCGCGTTCGTCGAAGCAGACGAAGACCAGCTCGTTCCAGCATTCGACCCGGATCGGGAAGAGGCCGCGCTCTGAGAGATCGAGCTCGCCGTCGGCGCCGAAGTTCGGTGCCTTGCGCAAGGCGCCGGTCAGATCGTAGGTCCAGGCGTGATAGGGGCAGACGATGCGGGCGCAAGTGCCGCTTTCGCCCGTCAGCAACCGCGCGGCGCGATGGCGGCAGACATTGTGGAAGCCGCGCAGGACACCGTCGTCGCCCCGGATCACGAAGACCGGCCAGCCATTGACGTTGTCGGCGCGCCAGCTTCGCGCCTCGCGCAGGCCTTCCACCGGTCCGAACAGCGACCAGTTGCGCGCGAAGATCCGCTGGCGGTCGCGCTGATGCGCCTCCGCATCGACATACCAGGAGACCGGCAGCAGGGTCTGGGTCATTGCGTCCTCTCGCGACCGTGGGGCGTGGCGGCGGCTTCCGCATCGAGCCGCGCCCAGAGATCGCGCACCATGGTCTTCAGTTTCTGCGCCTCGAGCCAGCGGTCGGAAAGCTCGTAACCGTCCGGGCCCGTGATCGCATATTCCTTGGGCCCAAGCTCGCACAGGAAGGTCAGGCTGTCATCGGGCCCGGCACGACGGCGCCAGCTCCGCATGCCATAGTCCCACCAGCTCAAGAACAGCTCGACCCAATGGCGGTGCTGCGGGAAGTCGATCTGGATCTGGATCTGCTCGCGGCTGCCGATACGGCCCTGCAGCCCCCAGCCATGGTCGAGGATGCGATGGATGAGCGCATGGTTCTCTTCCGAGATCGGATACCAGAACTCGCGCCCCACCAGGAAATGCGAGAGATCGGCCTCGAGGCGCAGATCGGGAAAGCGATCGAGCAGATGCAGCGTGAAGATGAGGTCGGTCGTCATCTCGTTGCGATGCGTCTCGACATTGAGCTTGATGCCAGCTTCGGCCGCCAGCGCGCGCCAGCCTTCGATAAAGGGCACGCATTCTTCCAGGGTGTAGGGCCGCACCACAGGCAGCAGGTTGATGTGGGTCCCGCCCAGCTCGCGGGCGCCCTGGAGGATCGGCTTCAACGCCTCGACCGTCGAGATGAAGGCCTCGATCTGCCAGGTGAGGCCGCGCTCGCGCAGCAGGCCGGTGGCCTGGCGCGCGAAGGCGAGATCGCCGAAATCGACGCTGGCGCCGTCGAAGCCGGCTTCGGCGATCATGCGGATCTTCTCTTCGAGCGGCCATTCCAGCCCGTCGGGCCGGCGGCGCTCCATCGCCCAGAGCGACTGGAAGACGAGGAGTTTCTGCATCGGCGGGGGCGCCTTTCCGACCGGGGTCATTCCGCCGAGGTGGCGACGGTGCGCTGGGCCATCCGCCGCGCCGCCATATGACAGGGATCCCACCCAGTCTCGCCGCCGAAGCGTTCGACCAGCGCATCGATCAGGACACGGAGCTTGCCGGAGACCTGCGCGCCCGGCGGCCGCACCAGGAACAGGCCGGCTTCCGGCATCGCGAAATCGGTGAGGAGGGGCTCGAGGCGGCCGCTCTCGACCGCATCCGAGATGATGAAAGTCGGCAGGACCGCGATGCCAAGGCCGTCGGTCGCCCATTGCATCAGCGCCTCGCCGCTGTCGGAGCGAAGCCGTCCGGCGGGCCGCACCGCGGTCCAGCGCTTGCCGACGCGGAAGGACCATTCCGCCACCGAGGTGCCGGTATAGATCAGGCATTCATGCTTGCCGAGATCCTGGGGCGTTTCCGGGCGGCCCCGTTCGGCCAGATAGGCGGGGCTTGCCACTGCGGCGCCATAGATGGGCGCGATCCGGCGCGCCACCAGGCTCGAATCTTTCAGCAGGCCCAGTCGGACCGCGGCATCGAACCGCTCGCCGATCAGGTCGACGAAGCGGTCGCTATACTCCGCGGTGATCTCCAGCCGGGGATGACGTTTCGCCAGCTCGCCCAGGACGGGCGTCACATGGCGAAGGCCGAAAGAGAGCGGCAGCGACAGTCGCAAGCGACCGATGACGCCGCTGCCCTGCTGGGCCACGGCATCGCGCGCTTCGTCGAGGTCGGCCAGGATCCGCTGGCTGCGGGTCTTGAACTCCAGCCCCGCCTCGGTGGGGCTGACGCCGCGCGTGGTCCGGCTGAGGAGACGAGTCCCCAGCTCGGCTTCGAGCCGCGCGATGCGCCGGCTGATGATCGATTTCGACACCCCCAGCCGCTTGGCCGCCCGGCCGAATCCGCCGGTTTCGACCACCTCGACGAAGCCCTTGAGATCGTCCAGCTCGGCCATGGCAGTGTTCCTATTGGAGCAACAGTAAGATGCGGATTATGGGCATACTGATGCGGAATGTGAACCACTAGATTTAGGCCATCGCCAACAAGCTTCATGCCTGAAGGGGTTCATTCCATGTCTACCGTTCTTGTCGTCAACAGCAGCGCCCTGGCCGGCGCGTCGGTCTCCCGGCAACTGGCGGAAAAGGCCGTTGCCCATCTGCGCGCCCAGGATCCGGGCTTGCGCGTCGTCACCCGCGATCTGGGCGAGACGCCGGTCCCGCATCTCACGACCGACGCCGCCACGGCCATTCGCGGCGGCGAGCCCGCCAATGCGGCCCAGGCCGCGACGCAGGCGCTTTCGAACACGCTCATCGGCGAGTTGAAGGCGGCCGACACCGTCATCATCGGCGCGCCGATGTATAATTTCGGCATCGCCTCGACGCTCAAGGCCTGGTTCGACCATGTGCTGCGCGCTGGCGTCACCTTCCGCTATACGGAGACGGGCCCCGAGGGCCTTGTGACCGGCAAGCGCGCGATCGTGATCGAGAGCCGCGGCGGTCTCTATAGCGAAGGCCCGGCGCAGTCCTACGACTCCCAGGAGCCGCACTTACGGACGCTGTTGGGCTTCATCGGCATCACCGACGTCACCTTCATCCGTGCCGAGAAGCTGGCCTTCGGCCCCGAGGCGCGGGAGCAGGCGATCGGCGCGGCCCATGCCGAGCTCGGCCGCCATATCGAGGAACGGCAGCGGCAAGCGGCCTGACCCTCGAGTGGTCCGGTCCGACAGAGGCGGCTCGCCAGCGGTGGGCCGCCTTTTTCCACGCCCAGTATGAGCTCCTGCCGTGTGCCTGAAAGGCGAAGGATGCTGTCGAGCCGGCGCAAGAAGTCGGCACGGGTCGTCGTGGCTGACGGTGCGAGCCACCTTTCGGCCCGCAGGATTTCGTGTGATGCCGATATCCCCATTCGAGGACCGCTGCGGCCATTCAACGTCCGCAAGCGTCCCGCGCTTTGAGCCCGCCGTCGCGATCCAATTGACACATAGACCCGCAAAACGATAATAATAATTTATTATACAATCTATAGACGAAGAACTCATCTCAGCAAAGAATGCTTGTGGTTTTTAACCTAAGCGCTTAGGTTATAAGAGGGACGGCGTGGCGACGGTGCTTCGCGAGCGGGGATATCGGGTGGTCATCTATCCCAACGATCACCGCCCTGCGCATGTCCATGTGATCAAGGCCGAAAGCGAAGCGCTATTCGGCCTGCATTGTCCTGGTGGGCCGCCGGCGTTGCGGGAAAATTACAGCTTCTCGCGTCAGGACCTTCGGAGGATCGAAATGATCTTTGCCGGCCGACTGCGATATCTCTGCGAACGATGGAGAGCCATTCATGGCGCAGCATGATGAATTCGATCGCGCGAATGCCCGCGCTGCTGAGCGTCGGAAATCCGTTCCCGGGGCGGTCTCCGCGGCTTTCAACAAGAGGCAAGGCAAGATTGTCGTCGAGCTAAGCACGGGTCTGACGATCGCGTTTCGGCCCGGTGATGCCCAGGGTTTGGAACAGGCGACCCCGGCCGACCTCAGCGAGATCGAGATCAGCCCCTCGGGCTTCGGCCTTCATTTCCCTCGCATCGACGCCGACCTCTATATCCCGGCGTTACTTGAGGGATCTTTCGGCTCCCGCCGCTGGATGGCAGCACGCCTGGGCATGCGCGGCGGCAAGGCGAAGACGGAAGCGAAGGCAGAGGCGTCCCGTACCAACGGTCTGCTTGGCGGTCGCCCGCGGAAACGGAATCGCGAACTCACCTGAAGAGGCCTCCTTTCGCGGGAGAGGCATGTAACCCTTTTTCTTTTTCCTGGGGTTGCGATGGGGCAGGGGACGCTCGGTCGACGGAGCTTTCTCTCCCTCCTGTGCTCCTTTCGGGCTCCTGAAACGGGAACGGCCCGCCTGTTGAGGGCGGGCCGTTCAGACCGGAGGCGCCGCGGCCAGGGCAGGCGCTCTCGAATTGGTGGCGGCCCTGTCTTTCGTCGGGGTCGAAAATTCCGGGCGCGTGCCGCCGTCGCGCGCCCGGAAGTTGACAGGGAGAC